>DATDWI010000111.1:0-10780 GCA_036517415.1 Minisyncoccota bacterium | reverse complement strand
GGCTCATAACCTTGGGACGAGGGTTCAAATCCCTCCCCCGCAACCAGTTAGAAAATGTCAAATCGGCATGCCCATCACCCCTACGGGCGGCGACCAAATCGTACGGCGGGCACGGGGAAAATTGCCATCGGCGGTTTTGCTTCGGGAAAAGAAAATTTTATCAACTTAACGGCATAAATCCATGAAATACGTTATCTACACTCGCAAATCAACCGAAGACGAGGATCGTCAGATTCTCTCGATTGAGGCGCAACTCACAGAATTGCGTGAATTTGCCGCCAAAGAAAACCTTGAAATTGTCGCTTCCATTCAGGAATCAAAAACTGCCAAAGAACCTGGGATTAAAAACATCGGCTCGAACCACATTGTTTTGAGGGAAAGAAAATTTTGATAATTTCATTATTAGCTAACATATTTTCGACTCATGCCTAACTTAGAACAAGAAGAACAAGAAAGAGGACAACAAGAGAAAACCCCTGCTGAAAAAGCTCATGAAACCATTGAAGGTTTGAAAAGTCGTTTTAGTCTTTATGGTAGTCCATCGGAAATTGTTGGAAATCGGTTAAAGAGCGAAGAAGTAACACCTGGAGCGGCAGAAGTAGAAGCAGACCTTGCTGCCAAGATGCAGAAACTTGAGAAAACTCGGGGAGCATTTGAGGCTATGGCTAGTAAGGGTGTTTACGACAGTTTATCTCTCGAGGATAAGGTGCATTTTCAGGAAGTACGTAACGACGCAGTCTCCCTGCTCAGTGGCTGGGGTAGGGCTGAGGACTTAGAAGAAACTCAACGCAGATGGGAGCACGCTGCAGAATCATTTTCTCGTACAATTACCGATAGGGAACGCATGAAGAAGGTTGTGACCGGAGAATTAACAAGGGAAGATGCAACTACGCAGGATGAACTTGAGGCTCTACAGCGATCTCCCAATATGGCGGCCGAAGAAAAGCAGAAACTAGTTTCAGGTCTAGAAGCGCAAATGACAGCTTTTCAAGAGGCTATACCAGAAGTTGAAGCTATTGTGCAGCGTAAGCAGATACCAGACGCAGACAAACAACAGAGGATAGAACAATACAAAGCAAAAGAAAAACTCTACGAGCAGAATAAAGATGAATTCAGGAGAATCTTCGATAGAATGTCTGATTACGGTTCCAAGAAATAATTGCCGCCAACGAAAAACTTGAAATTGTCAAAGTTCGCAGTGCACTCGTTCAATCGGTTCGGTTTTGGGGCTGGTCGTCCGCCCCGCGCGGCGGGGCGAAATGCGTTCGAACTATCTTCAGGATAGCCAACATCGATAATATTGGATTTATGTATTCGAAAAATTTTTGAAACGAAGCGGGCCTGTGGTGTAGCCTGGTTAACACGTCCCCCTGTCACGGGGAAGATCGCCGGTTCAAATCCGGTCGGGCCCGAAAAAAACTAAGCGCTCTGTTTTGGGACAGAGCGCTTGATGGCGTCTTGTATTTTTTCGTACGCTGTAAATATTTTTTTGTTAATGACATCGCGACGCGTTTCTTCTCTTAGTGTTTCGAGCTTTGGCAGTGCAAATATTGCAACGAGCTCTGCGCGCTCTTGGTGCTCTCGGGTTACAAGGCACCAACTTACTATTGGTTTGCCATGGCGAGACGCTAAGGTGACGAAAAGAGCCATCCCTGCATCAGCAGCATGCGTGCCCATGTGCGCTCCGATTTCCCAAAGAGCGTTTGCTACCCGTTTTTGGCGTTCGGGTAAATTTTCAAATACTACAACGGTCTGCGCCCCATTTTTTCTTTGTTGCATTGCAACAAATTTCGCCGCGGCCCCTATTATAGTTGCGGCTACCGCTTGATAGTTCTGTAACGAAACCGTTATGGTATCAACTTGTATGATAATATGTTTTCGTACACACCCATTGCGCTGCCAATATCCCCATAGCGTGAATATCGTACCATCGCTGCGTCCATAAAATCCATAAGACGCGTTGGGTGGTATGAGTTTCGGTAATGCGGTTTCTAATATCTCGCCCGCGGCCCGTCCTGGATTTACTGCCGGATCCGTTTTAACTATTTCATCAAAAACCGTTATCGGCGGAACATTTTGCATTGGATTAAAAGAAAAGAGAGCAATAACAAGGCACATGCCAACCACAACAAAAATCAACGCTCGATCCATTGCATTACTCCCGAAATCATCTTTTTTCACCCTATCACAGGACCAATACGGCGTCAAAAACTTTGGCTTTGCGCTAATTTTGTGTATGATAAATACATCATGCGCAGCATTGATGCAATCAAACAAAGATGCGAAAGTGCAATCAAACGAGCCAATAACCTTGTTGATCTCGAACGCTTAGAGATTGAATATGTGGGACGCAAAGGGGAGCTTACCACGATACTCCGGTCGCTTAAAAATAAAAGCGAGGAGGAGCGCAAAAAAATAGGGAAAGAAGCAAACGATCTCAAGGAAGAATTAAAAAGGCGATTCGCGAAGCTCCGCCGGGAGTTAGAAAAAGAATTACCCGGCCTGCGGCTGAAAAAAGAGCGCCTCGATGTTACAGCCCCCGGTATTCGGCGCCTTGTGGGGGGGGTGCATCCAATTACCGTAACGCTTCGCGATGTGTGCCGTATTTTTTCAACCATGGGATTTGCCGTTGCCGAAGGCCCCGAGGTGGAGACCGAGTGGTACAATTTTGACGCGCTCAATATTCCTGCCGATCACCCGGCGCGGGAGATGTGGGACACCTTTTGGCTAAAGCCAACAAATCAAAAATCAAAAATCAAAAATCAAAAATTATTGCTGCGAACCCATACAAGTCCAGTGCAAATTCGGTTTATGCAGACGCACAAGCCACCGTTTAAGATAATTTCTCCCGGGCGGGTATTTCGTTATGAGGCGACGGATGCGACGCACGATTTTCAACTTTGGATGTTGGAAGGATTGGTAGTGGGCCGCGAGGTGAGCGTTGCAAATTTTAAATCAGTGATGGAAGTATTTTTTAAGGAGTTGCTCGGTTCTGGCGTTGAGGCTCGCTTGCGCCCTTCGTATTTTCCTTTTACCGAGCCAAGTTTTGAAGTTGATATGCGCCGCGGAGGGGGTAGCTGGCTTGAGGTTTTCGGCGCTGGAATGGTTCATCCGCAGGTGTTGCGCAATTGCGGCATTAATCCCAACGAATGGCAAGGGTTTGCCTTTGGCGGTGGCATTGATCGTTTAGCGATGCTGAAATATAAAATTCCCGACATCCGATTATTTCGCGAGGATGATATTCGATTATTAAGACAATTTCGGCGAGCATCGTAAGAAATCCACAGTATGCGCTACTCGTATCAATGGCTCAAAGAATATGTTCCATCATTGCCAAAGCCGGAAAGGCTTGCGGAGATTTTAACTATGCATGCGTTCGAAGTTGAGTCAATTGAAAATCGAAGAGGTGATTATATTTTAGACATAAAAATTCTCAATCGCGCAGCCGATTGCTCTGGGCACATGGGCCTAGCGCATGAGATTGCGGCGATTTTAGACACCCGAAGTAAAACTGAATCGCGCATGCTTTTTGCCAGTAGTATTGGGCGAGCGTCGAAAGGAGCCCTAGCACCTCTTCGTGAGTTTGGCGTTGTAGTAGAGAATTCCGATGCCTGCCCGCGCTATATTGCCTACGGCATAGATGGCGTTGTGATGAAAAAGTCTCCGGCGTGGCTTAAACAACACCTCGAACCACTCGGCGTACATTCCATTAATCTGTTGGTTGATTTAGCAAATTTTATCATGCTCAAAGTGGGCCAACCGATGCATGTTTTTGACGCAGATAACATTGAAGGGGAAAAAATAATTATCCGACGAGCAAAAACAGGCGAGCGGATGACGACGTTGGACGGCGTTGATATTGCGCTTAATCCGTCGGTATTGGTGATCGCGGATGTCAAAGGCCCTTTGGCGATTGCGGGGATAAAGGGTGGCAAGCGCGCGGAAGTGACGGCAAAAACCAAACGCATTATAATTGAGTCCGCGAATTTTGACGCGGCTGTTGTTCGCAAAGCATCTCGGATGTTAAAAATATCCACCGACGCTTCGTTGCGATTTTCTCAGGGGCTTGATGCTAATATGGCGGAGTATGCTATGGGACTTTTGGTGCGGTGGATTTTAAAATACGCAGGTGGCATGCCGAAAGGGTATCGCGATATCTATCCTAAGCCGCAGTGCCCGCGCAAAATTGGGTTGCGTCTTGAAAAACTAGAAAAAGTGCTCGGTATTCAGGTTTCGCAAGCCCAGCTTTTGGATATCCTGCGGCGGCTCGATTTTAAGGTCGGGTTCGTCGCAAGCCCCGCAGAACACGTGGTGCGAACAGCAAAAAAGCTCGTCGGCAAACCGTATGCGTATGGCGCAAGCACGATGTATGATGCGCCGCACCGTTTTGATTGCTCAAGCTTTGTCCAATATATTTTTCGGCAGATTGGCGTTCAGCTGCCGCGCATGAGTTTTCAGCAGTATGCATTTGGCATTCCGATTTCTGACGAAGAGTTGGAGCCGGGGGATCTGGTGTTTCGTACGGAGCGGAATGATTCTCGCGATGGGTATTTGAGCTTGCCAGGGCCAAAACGTGAGTTCGGCCACGTTGCCGTTTACATTGGTGATGGAAACGTTGTCGGCGCGCTTCGGCATAAAAAAAGTGTAGTTGTTGAAACACTCACCCGGTTTAAAAAAGCAGCGCCGTATCAAGGGGCGCGGCGGGTGCTTGCGCGCGAGACGATGCTCCATATGGTGGTAGAAGTACCAACAACACGCAAGGATTTACTGATCGAAGAGGACTTAATTGAAGAGGTTGGACGGCTTTTAGGATATTATCGTATTCCTGCACAACCGATAGCGGAGCCATTTCCTGTATTGAAATTGGACCGCGATCGCGTCTGGCAAGAAAAAATTTGCGACGCGCTCGTGCAAGCCGGATTTTATGAAATCGATACCTACAATTTTATTGGCCATCGAGAACGCGATGCGTTGGGAGATTCGGCATCACGGTATGAGGAATTAGAAAATCCGATACGGCCAGAATTGTCGCTTCTTCGCAGGTCGTTGGTTGCATCGCTTGCACATGTTGTTGCACGCAATGCGGCGCACGCCGATGTGCTCCGATTTTTTGAAATCGGAAAAGTTTTTATCCCCGAACGATTGAAAACCGATCCGGTTGAATTGGAAGAGGCGCGTATTGGGGGCATTGTTTGGTATGCTACGGGAAAAGAAAAAAGCCAGGCGTTTTACGAGGCAAAAGGAGCGCTCGCGAGCACTTTTGAATCCACGGGTATTTCCGACGTTCTCTTCGACGACGCTTTTTCTCCTGACGAAGTTGAAAACTTTCTCCATCCCTATCGCTCCGCGATTGTGCGATTAGGAGCCGAGAACGTTGGATTTGTGGGCGCTCTCCGTCCTCAAACACAACGAGCGCTCGGCATCAAGCGAGGAGAAGCGGTTGTTTTTGAAATTTCTCTGCCGAAACTAGTGGCGAACGCAGAGTCAGAAATCGAGTACCAAGAACCGAGCAAGTATCCGAGCGTTGTGCGTGACATTTCTCTTATTGTGTCGAACAATGTGCGCGTTCAAGAAGTAGAGGATATTATCGAAAACACCGCAGGGCCGCTGTTGTGGGAAACAGATTTGTTTGATCTTTTTGACGGAGAAAATATCGAAACAGGTAAGCGCTCGATGGCGTTTCATTTGGTGTTTCAATCAAACGAGCGTACGCTGCGCGACGAAGAGGTTGACGCAGTGGTCGCAAAAGTTATTGCAGCACTTGAGTCAAAAGGATGGGAGGTGAGAAAATAAATTAAAAATTGTTATGTCTCATATTCTCGACCGCGCAGAACTTGAAAAATAAGTAAATATCAGAAGCGTCATGGGGCATGGAGAACAAAAAGAAACAACACATTATACTTGCAGTGCCGTATTATTCTCAACATCTTGATGTCAAAGATCCGTTTTGGCGGTCGCGGAGTTGCGGGATTATGGCACTCGCAATGGCGATGGATTTTCTATCGAAGTCCGACTTCAATAGGTCGCCTATTGAAGTCGGACTTCGATTTAGATTGCTGATTCGCGAAGGCGTTGCTATGGGTGCATACCACGATAATTGGCATTTTATCCACGACGCGGATTTGATAAAAAAAATTAGTATTGATGGCAAGGGATGGATTCACGATGGATTGGTGAAATTGGCCAAACGCCACGGATTTAAACACTCATTTCGTAGGGAATTTAACGTAAAAACTCGGTTTCTCGACAACGTAGCGGTCCGACCGATAAGTAATATAGTGGTATTGTTGCGACGCGGCATACCGGTACTCGTATCGTTTAAAAAGGGCCGCGGCGGGCATTTAGTGTTGTTGGTTGGTTTTCGTTACTTGGACGTCGGACGTCCAAGCGGACTTACCTTGAGCGTGGTTAGGTTTTATTACCATGATCCTGATGCACGATCGCATAGAAGCGGAGCGTTTCGCTTTATTTCTACCGCGCAATTTCTCAAACGCTGGAAGGGAAAAATTGTTGTGGTGCAAAAGTAGGGTGTGCGATTATTATGTTATGACGTATTCGCACGAATATGTCCGCGGTTTTTACCTTGAAAAAATATTTTTGTACACTTCGCATGGTATACTATAAACACAATGCTCTGGATTAATAAAAAGCTTCGGGTTTTGGTTTTAGGCGGAGGGCCGTCGGTGGAGCATGATGTTTCGCTTCGGACCGCGCAGATGATTTATGAGAATTTGGCTCGAACGATGTATGAGCCGCGGCTTGCAACGATTACGAAAAATGGTATGTGGCTTATCGCTCCGTTTCTGCCGCTGGGCGAGGAAGAAGCAGTTTCAAAAATCAAATCTGTTGCTGACGTTGTGTTTATCGCGTTGCACGGCGAATACGGCGAAGACGGCACGGTGCAGCGGCTTTTTGATAAACACAGCGCGAAATTATTTCTTTGGCAACTTGGTATTTTGGCTTTCCTTTGGTTGTTAAACCTGTTGATCGCGGATCAAGCGTGGGGGTATCTTTGGTGACCATCCCTGCACGTTTTGAACGAGCGATTCATGACGTATTTCATGTGTCGCAATACGCGATTGTAGAAAAATATATCGATGGCAGAGAACTTTCTTGCGGCGTTCTTGAAGAAAAAATTGGCACCATCCGCGCACTGCCTCCTACTGAAATTGTTCCCAAGAAAAATAATTTTTTTGATTACGATTCTAAATATTCTGAAGGCGGCGCGGACGAAATTACTCCCGCGCGCGTTCCTTTTGTCGTTGCGGCGCGTGTTAAAGAGACGGCGGTGGCTGCACATCGCGCTATTGGATGTCGAGGGTATTCACGCATTGATTGTATTTGGCATCCGGAAACAGACCAATTATATGTCTTAGAAATTAATACACTTCCCGGACTTACCCAAGCGAGCATCCTTCCCAAAGAAGCAGAAGCCGCCGGGATTTCATTCTCGCAACTTTTGGACCGCATCATCCACTCCGCCATTTAAACAGCCCTATTTTTCTTTTGCTTGTTTTATGCTACTATAAAATTATTCTTATGCCGAAAAAATCAGCAAAAAAAACCACGAACTATGGCGCGAAAGACATCATTGTTTTGGAGGGTCTTGATCCGGTGCGCAAGCGCCCCGGGATGTATATTGGGTCTACCGGTACGGATGGGTTACACCATCTGGTGTGGGAAGTTGTCGACAATGCTATTGACGAAGCAATGGCGGGATATGCCAAAAATATTTCAGTAACACTTTTGCTCAATCACCGCGTTCGCGTGGTTGATGACGGCCGCGGCATTCCCATCGAAACCCATCCGCAGACGAAGAAATCAACACTGGAAACCGTGTTGACTATTTTACACGCAGGAGGAAAATTCGGCGGCGCCGGATATAAAGTATCCGGCGGGCTTCACGGCGTGGGGGTATCGGTGGTCAACGCTCTTTCTTCATGGCTTCGTGCGGAAGTATGTAGAGATGGCGTGCATTATGCGCAAGAATATCAACGGGGAAAACCCAAAACGAAAGTGCAAAAAATCGGCGCATGCGCCAATCCCGGAACGGCGATTAT
This sequence comes from Minisyncoccota bacterium, assembly GCA_036517415.1. Lineage (GTDB taxonomy): Bacteria > Patescibacteriota > Minisyncoccia > UBA11713 > 2-01-FULL-45-33 > DATDWI01. The sequence continues at coordinate 2,720 of DATDWI010000111.1, read as the reverse complement.
CTTTGAACCGGATCGAGAAATTTTCGGCCCCGGGGATAACGCAATACCCGAATTCGATTGGAAAAAAATTGCCGAGCGTCTTCGCCAACAAGCGTATCTTACGCACGGCATTAAAATTTCTTTTTTTGATGAACGCTCTTCAAATGTGCTGGAACACGCGGCATACGGTTTTTATTTTGAAGGAGGAATTATGTCGTATGTACGCTACGTGAACGAAGGTTTGGAAGCGAAACACGAAACGATATTTCATATTGAAAAAGAGATGGACGGCATTTCAGTGGATATCGCGCTCCAATATGTTGACGATTTGCAGGCGCGCGTATTGGGATTTGCGAACAACATTTATAATTCAGAAGGCGGTATGCATATCACTGGTTTTCGCACTGCGCTGACGCGGTCGCTCAATACCTATGCGCGCAAGAACGGATTTTTAAAGGAATCGGAAGAAAATTTAACTGGTGATGATGTTCAAGAGGGAATGAGCGCAATTATTTCTGTAAAACTCAAGGATCCGCAATTTGAAGGACAGACCAAGGCAAAGCTAGGGAATCCTGAGGTGAAAGGCATTGTCGAGTCGGTTTTTGGTGAAACGTTTGGCGCGTTTTTGGAAGAGCATCCTCATGATGCGCGCGCCATTTTGGATAAGGTTATTTTAGCGCTGAAAGCCCGCAAAGCTGCCAAGGCGGCGAAAGACACTATCTTGCGCAAGGGTGCTCTGGAGGGATCGATGTTGCCGGGGAAACTTGCTGATTGCCAGTCCCGGCGCGCAGAAGAATCCGAACTGTATCTTGTTGAAGGGGACTCGGCGGGCGGCAGCGCAAAGCAAGCGCGTGATCGGAGGTTTCAAGCGATTCTCCCTCTGCGGGGCAAAATCTTAAACGTAGAAAAAGCGCGGCTCGATAAAATGCTTGCCTCCCAAGAGATCAAATATTTAATTATTGCTCTCGGGGCCGCCATCGCCGATAATTTTGAAATAGGGAAACTCCGTTATCACCGTATTATTATTATGACGGATGCGGATGTAGACGGGGCACACATTCGGACGTTATTACTTACGCTTTTTTATCGTTACTACCATCCGCTGATTGCACAGGGTTATATTTATATTGCCCAGCCACCACTCTATCGTATTCAGAAAGGGAAAGACATACGCTATGCTTATAATGAAGAAGAAAAAAGCGCACTGCTCAAGCAATCGGAAAGCGCTTCTGTTCAACGATACAAGGGTTTAGGGGAAATGAATCCGGGGCAGTTGTGGGAAACAACAATGGACCCCGCACAAAGAGTGCTGAAACAAGTAACCATAGAAGACGCCAAGGAGGCAGATAAGATATTTGATGTATTAATGGGCGACGAAGTTGCTCCCCGCAAGTTGTTTATTCAAACACACGCCAAGGCGGTTAAAAATTTGGATATCTAGTCGGGTTTGCAATGCTCAAAAGACTTGTTATATTAAAGAAAGTCGAGATACACTATATATTATTAACTATAAATTAACTTTTATTATGATACGACGTTTTTGGGTCACCGAAGAATCTAGTATTACTGCGCAAGATGTTGAAAGAGGCGCGGATGTCGGCGCATCTTTAGTCGGAGATCGAGACGTATTTTATACGGTGGCGCAATGGTGTGTGCTGATTATAGCGGCTCTGCTGCCGGTGTGGTTTTTGCCTACCACGGTTTCTCCCGTCGTTTTTAATAAAGTATTTTTTGTAACGCTTCTTACGATTGTTTCTGTTCTGTGCTATCTTGCGCACGCGATTCTGCGTGGACGCATAACGCTCCCGCTTCACTACTTCTGGGCGGTATTTGTTGCGGCACTATTGGTTTGGGCAGTTTCTGCTCTCCTGACACCTCAAGTGGTAACGAGCCTCGTTGGTATTGGCGATGAGGTGACGACGGCCGGCGCGCTCCTTACATTGGGAATTTTGGCATTTATGATCGGGGTTTTATTTGGCACACCGGAAGAGTATATGCGTCTCATGATGGCGCTTGGCGCTGGGTTTGCGCTTTTACTGCTCTCTCTTTTGTTTTTTGCGCTTGGCGGAGGGCGTGTGTTCGGCGATACGTTTGTTGGTCGGTTTTCTAACACCATAGGGCTTTGGCGAAATGTCGCGCTGGTTTTCGGCTTTTACGTATTGTTGATATATCCTTTTTTATTGCGTGCTACGGGAGGGACAAAGACCGTGCTTGCCGTTTTGTTCGTTGCCGGTCTTTTGGGTACATTGGTAGTCAACGTTCCGATTGTGTGGGGGATCGTTGCTCTCTTCGCGATTATATTTTTAAGCTACGCGATTTGGCAACGCGTCGTTTCCGGAGCATTATTGGGAATATCAATTCTTCTGCTTGTGGTTTCTCTTTTCGGAATTTTTTCCCAAGAAATTATATCAACGATCACGCCGGTAGAGGCTCCTCTTGAAGTGAATGTTTCGCACCAAGCAACGTTCAGCATCCTTAAAAGCGCGCTTACTGAAAAACTCTTATTTGGACACGGACCTGCGACTTTTGCCTATCTGTGGGATCGTTTTAAGCCATTGGAAGTAAACCAGTTAGTATTTTGGAATCTGCGCTTTGTGCTCGGCTCGTCATTATTATTTACGATTCCCGCGGAGGTTGGCCTAGTGGGCGCCTTGGCATTTTTTGCCTTCTTGGCTCTCATCTGGTTTAATACGCTGCGGGCCGCAATGGCGAGCACGGACCAATGGCTTTTTGCGCTTTCT
>DATDWI010000110.1:0-5538 GCA_036517415.1 Minisyncoccota bacterium | reverse complement strand
GATGCCGAATACGATTCAACCCCGAGAGTCCGCCAGCTGGCGGATCAACGGGTGGTGGCATAGACGGCACGCTTTACGTTTCCGCAACTCAGGCGGCAACCTCTCAACGTGTTCAACATGGAACACAATGACAACGAGCTGTGGCTCAACAGCAATAAAGCGGATGTGGGATATGACCGAATGCTTGTGTGGATGTACGGCCGAAGATTACTGATTTCGAAGGCTATTCCTAGAGACGACTTTTTTACTTTCTTGCTATGTGATAGAATGAAATTGTTATGGAGGGGTTTTATCTATCAATTCTGATTGCTGGAAAAAGTTTTCTAAGATATGAATCGTTTAGCCGAACGCTACAAAGCCTGGCGATATAAAAACTCGGCCTTCTTCGCCGTCAGTCTCATTATATTTTTCTTTCTTACCGATACTCCGTTTGTAGATAATTTTATCCGCGGCATCGGCAATCTCGGATATTTCGGCGCGTTTCTTGCCGGCGTATTTTTTGTTTCAACATTTACAGTAGCTCCTGCAAGTGTTGTTTTGTTTCATATTGCGCAGATTTTAAATCCTTTTGGTGTCGCAGTTGTCGCTGGTCTGGGCGCGGTTCTCGGTGACTATACGATTTTTAGGTTTTTAAAAGATCGCATATTTAATGAGTTGAAACCGATATTCTCAAAACTCGGCGGCACGCATTTTACTCGGCTTATCTCGACCCCATACTTTGCGTGGCTTGCTCCGCTCATTGGCGCGATTATCATCGCATCACCGTTTCCGGACGAAGTTGGCATTGGTTTAATGGGCATTTCAAACTTAAAGAATTGGCAATTTCTCACAATTTCATTCACGCTTAATTCACTTGGTATTTTGCTAATTGTTACAATTGCGCGATCGTTTTAATTGGTGTATATTTATAATACAATTTTTAGCCCCTAAATTTTACAGAGAAAAAACTATTTGCGCGAATCAATGAAAGTAAAAGCGCGCCGATTTTCTCCTGGGTCTCCCACGAGCGACAGCACTTCATCAGTAGTTCGATGATCAATCAGAGATGGCAATGGAAAGTACACTTTCATTTTTCGATTAAGTAGAAATCGAGTGATCCTCTCGTCGTCCTGCGGTTCGTCGAATGTATCGCATTTTTGCACAAGATCTTGAATAACCGCCGTTGGAAAGCATATAGCGACTCCCCAGCCGGGACGGCTGCGAACAGTGTATCCTCGTCCGAGCCCAAGCCGCGCGTCATCAGTAAATTTTTCATTGTTGCCGTGATAGAAGGAAATCGCAAAAGAATTATTCTTCATAACCAGGGAAGCGCTGTTAATCACTTTTTCAGCGCGCACCTGAAAATCGTTACATATGATCGCGTCATCCTGGATCACCACATGAAAGAGGGCTTTCGGGTCATGAAGCAGCCATGCCTTGCGGCAATTCGGCCACAAGCCGATGTTCTCTCGATCAATCGAAAAAGGAACATTGCCGAGTCGTTCTTTAAGATAAGAGAAGTATTTCTTCCGCGAAGGGTGAGCCATTACCGAAATACTTAAGATCTCGTGCAACATTATCTTCCACTTACTTGTTTGTACACCTCTACATACTTTTTTGTCATTTGTTCCGCAGAAAAATTACTTACGGCGCGCTCGCGGCATGCTTTTCTCATGCGCGCATATTCTTCCGCCGGCATAGAATATATCTTCTCTACGGCCTCGCGCAATCCCGCAAAACCAGTTTTCTTGATAACCCAATCGCCGCGTATATCGTCGTCAGATGGATTTACCAGAAAACCCGTGACGCCGTCGCGTATCACTTCCGGCGCAGCTCCTCTGGCAAATGTGACGACTGGAGTGCCGCATGCCATTGATTCGGCGAATACAAGGCCAAATGCTTCTTCCAACATCGTCGGGAGAAGTAAAAGCTTGCTCCTCTGAAAATGCGGGATTAGTTGTGAACGTTCGAAATCCGCACGAAGTGTAACAAATGTTTGATTTTCGGGATCCTTGGCATGTTGTTCTATAGAATTCCGAAACCAATCCTCATGCCCGTGTTTGATGACGCCGAATAGCTTTACCTTGCGTTTCGTTTCTTTTGCCATCAGTAAAGCGGCATCAGCGCCCTTTTCTGGAATGAATCTGCCGGCCCACATGATATCTTCCCCTCCATTTGGATTGAAGCCGAACTGCTTGGTATCGATACCATGATAGATTGTATCTATATATTGAAGCATCGGCAGCATTTTCCTTTGGTAATTGCTTATTGACACAAAATAAACATTTTTCCTGTCCTCGAAAAGAGAGAAGTATTTTCTGGTGAATTCTTCATCAATAATATTATGAAGAGTGATCACAATCGGTTTTGACACGAAAGCGGCAAACGGCATCACGAGATCCCCATCGCCGATATTTACATGATAGACGTCAAATTTATCCTGCTCTGAAAACGCTTTTGCGAGAAGGGCCAGCTCAAACATGATGTGTTTGTTGTTCTGGAGCATCTTCGGATCGGCGGAAGACGGCTTGCGTTCAACACTCATCACCTTCGCCGGTAAAGAAGAAGATTCTCCGGACGCGAAAACCGTAATATCCAGACCCCCTCTTTTCATTCCGGCAAGGTGGTTTATCAGGGTATAATCAAAGATGCCGCTTCCGGTCTTGTTTTTTTCATCTATATTAAAAAGATTCGTACAAATTAAGGCTACGTTCATATGATTTTCAAGATTAATGCTTTCAGCCAAGGTTGGATAACGCTTTGAGAAATTCTGCCGCCCACCGGTATACGTTATAATTTTTAACCGCGTCGCGCATCTTTTTCATTCGGCGGTGCTGTTCAGACACGGGCATGGTAAGAGCTTCGTATATTGTATCGGCTGTTTCTTCCGCGCTGTATGGATTAAAAATCAGCGCGCCGCCTTTCAAGTCCCTTGAAGCGCCGGCGAACTGGCTTAGTATGAGAACGCCGGCTTCATCGTTTCTTGCAGCCACATATTCTTTCGCAACCAAGTTCATGCCGTCAGAAAGAGAGGTCACCAGGCATACGTGAGCCGCACGGTAGAGTGGATATATTTCTTTATGAGAAAAATGTTCTTTTAGAAGCACTACCGGTTTCCAGCCGTTCTTCTCAAATTTTTTGTTTACTCGCTCGACCTCTTTTGTCACATCTTCGTTAAACTCGCGATACTTCCGAACCCCTTCTCTCGAAAGCGGCGCTATTTGCAAAAAAGTGAACCTTTCTTGGTATTCTGGATGCAGGCTGAAAAAAAACTCCAGACCTTTAAGCTTTTCCATAATTCCCTTGGTGTAGTCCATGCGATCAACGCCTATACCAAAGAATTCCGTATACAATTTATATTTTTCCATCAAAGCGGGCTTTGGGGCTTTATCTGCCTTGCTTCCATCCGGGAACGCTACGCTGATAGGAAAGGGCTTTACATATGTTGTATGATTCCCTCGAGTGATCGAAAACTCCTCGAAATTTACGATTGACTCGATCTCTTTGCTGACCGTATCAAGAAAATTATTGCAATGCTGCTGAGTATGGAAACCCAATATGTCCGTCCCGAGCATACCCTCCAATATTTCCTTGCGCCAAGGACATATACTGAATGTCTCCGCGCTCGGCCATGGGATATGCCAGAAGAATCCCACCTCGGCGTCCGGACGGCTGTTCTTAACCATTCGCGGAAGCAGAGCGAGATGGTAATCCTGGATCAGAACAAGCGGTCTCTCGACGTTTCTGATTTCTTGAAGCAGTGATTGCGCGAATTTGCCGTTAACCTGACAGTACATTTGCCAGTCTGGCTTGCGAAACAATGGCCGGTTATGCGCCAGAAGACAGATTGGCCACAGCGCTTCGTTCGAGAAGCCGTTATAGTATCTCTCTATTTCTTTCTCGGTAAGCCATATTCTCTTGAGAATGTATCCGGGTTCATCGGGCGGAACCTTAATCATGTCTTTATCGTCGACTGTTTGTCTGTCCGCGTCTCCGCTGCCGTGAGCCAGCCACATGCCGCCGCAAGCCTCCATTATGGGCTCAAGCGCGGTAACCATTCCGCTCGCGGGGATTTGCCAGCTTATTTTATTCTTATTTTTTTTATGTATATATGGTTCGCGGTTGGATACCACGAAAATCTGCCTGCCTTTCAGATGTGCTTTAAAAAATTCTTTGAGCCGCTCTGCCGTCCATGGCGTATCGAGCTTTTCCAAACGAAGGCGCGCTTCCTCGCTTGCCGCCAAGCGCGCCCGTTTGAGACTCTGGGTAATTTTTGAGATCTCGGTTGAAAGCGGACTGAAGAAACCTCTACCTTTCTCCGACTCTCCCGCGGCAATGTCGCCCTTTCTTGCAGCCTTTACAGATTCAGCCAATTTTGAAATAGGCTTGATGAATACCGAATATGCCATGAGGAAAATGGCAATAAGAAACAAAAGTGCAATGAGAAGAAAGCGGATCAGGTTGTCGCGCCAGATATTCCAGATCGTGTCGTCTATATATTGCGCGTTTTGGACAACCATAAGAGCTCCCACAACGCGTCTATCGTCATGCATAGGATCGACAAAAACATACAACTTCTGTTCTCCGCTCTTTACAAACATTCCTTCGGGCTCGTCGCTATCCATGACCCTTGCCATGAGAAGCTGTTGAAGCGCTTCTTTAGGCAGATTGTTTGACGCAACAACGGGCGATCCCCTGCTATCGAAAACCCCAAGCCCAGCGACGCGTTCGTTGCTTGCGATCCGGTCAACTACCTTCTGCACAGAGCTTGTCGCGTATTTGCTGTAAGAAGGTTCAATAGATTCGGCGAGACTATCGGCGATAACCTGCGTCCTTGACTGCAAGCGTGAAGCAAGAGCAAGTTTTTCCTTGCCCACCTGATTCATCGCAAAACCGATTACAACAAACGCAATGGCGGCGAGAACACCGCCGATAATGAGAATAAATTGCCTCATTGCTTTTAATCATACTAAATGCATGCCAAAAGTCTAACGCACTCGGTTTAAATGCGAAACCGAGCTTTGAACATCGGAGAAGCGGCTTTTTTACTTTCTTGCTATGTGGTAGAATGAAATTGTTATGGAGGGATTTTATCTATCAATTTTGATTGCGGGATTTGGCGGAGGGGTTGTGCGAGGCGTTGTTGGTTTCATTAAATACCAGTTTCAGTTTAAAAACACAAAGTTTGATATTACTTATTTTCTTGGCATGATGTTTCTCTCTGGCGTTGTTGGAGTGCTCACGGCGCTTGCTGTAAAAGAGGCGGGAATTCCGATACTCGGAGGTATGGTCACGCCAGGCATTGCATTTATAATCGGATATGCCGGAGGCGATTTTATTGAAAACATCTACAAAATTATTATTGGCAAGACATCGATCTATCAAAAGTAAGTTTTTGGTACGTGGTTTGCGCATTCTCGTAACCGAGCCGGAATATTTTACGCCAGCGTCTGTGCGCGCGATGCGAAAAATTGGGACTGTGCGCGCAGAGAGGTTGTCTCGAAAAAAATTGCTAGAAGCTGTACGCGACGTTGATGTTTTGGTGGTGCGCATTGAAAC
>DATDWI010000109.1:0-7684 GCA_036517415.1 Minisyncoccota bacterium | reverse complement strand
CCGTTGTAAGTCCCGAAACGTGCCGTAATCACCGACAATTTCGAATTCGTAATGGGCTTTTTCAATGGCACGACCGGGCTTGTGGCGCCGATTGAGCCGCTTGCCCATGTAATCCGAAAAGACATCTTCTTTCTGTTTTATGTTCCAATGACGCACTTGCTCCCGTATTTCGGAAAGAGAAAGCGAAGGATCGTCGCTTTCCGCAAACAGCATTTCGGGAACCAAACTAAGCTCATCGGAAGGGAAAAAATCAATTAGTTTAACCACAGTGCCATCCCACGGTTTTCCATAACAAAGCAATGTATTTGCGTTGCGTCTCATCGCCGCTCGCGTGTCTTTCTGGTAAACAATCGCGGCCCCGCCGCGATCAGGCGAGTCTGTTTTTGAAAAAAATGGGCTTGCAACCTTGCGTACCTCGCGCAGTAACGCCTTCGCAACTTCTTGGCACTCATGAAGATTGTAAGACGCCAGAAACAAAATAAGCCGCTCAATCGACTGCGCTGATGCTACAATTCCGACCGTAGAAGTTGTGGCAGCTGGCAGCATGGGCCGCGCCGCATCGCACGCCTGCGCGCGCGTTGCTCCCAGCCACGCCGTATGCAAGCCGGGATCAGAAGAGTCGTCTTCTTTTCTTTTTTGCCGAACATAGTCAGTAACTCCGCGAACAACGCGCGAATACGATGAGAAAACAGAATCCATGGCAGCATGATAACGGGCTGCGCATCCTCCCGGAAGCGGCGGCGTGTAAAAACGAAAGTTTCCGTCATCATCCGTTTGGTCAAAAAAGATATATCGCGTTGATTGCTCCAAATATGCGGCAAGCCGTCCCCATTCCAGCAATTTAGTTAGTATATTGGACGCTTTTTCAACAACAACCGGGAGCGTTAAAAGCTGCGCAACAGAATCGTCTCCGTACCCCGCAAGCACTCTTTCAAAAAACGCTTCTGCATGCTCCTCGCCTTTCGTGTGCGCAAATTCCTTAAGAAAGGTCTTACGCAAATCGCGCGGATTGCGCGAAAGCCGCGCCATAGCTGCTGCCACCATTACCGGATCTGCGTTTTTGGTAAAAACATAAACATCGCCATACGGATCCGTAACGATATCGCGCAGAAATTCGTATCCCGCATCAGTAATATCAATACGCCCGTCTGCTTCTTGAATAAAAGGATTTTCTGACATGCGCCTTCTCCTTTCAAAAAACCAGCAACAATCTTAAACAAGAGTAGCATCGAGCGCCAAAAAAGAAAACCCCGTCGTTCGAGAACGACAGGGTTATACGCTAAATCTACGTTCAAGTTCTGCAACGATAGAGGCGGTAATTACATGGGGTTCTTTCGTAGCATCAATGATAAGCCAGCGCGTGGGATCTCGCTGTGATTCTTGAAGAAATCCACCGCGAACCTTTTGGTGAAATAACCAGTCTTCTTGATCAAATTGCGTCGGCGGCTCGGTACAGCGCGCACGGACCCTGTGCAAGCCAATAGTGGGATCCAGATCGAGCAAAATAACTAAATCTGATTCAAGTCCTTGACGAGCGCGTGAGTCTTCACTGCGTATCCGCTCCAGATCAAGACCGCGCGCGTATCCTTGATACGCAATGGTAGAAGCAGAAAATCGATCGCACAAAACCCATTCGCCGCGCTCGAGATGTTCCCGCATAAGCGGTACGTGCGTCGCGCGATCTGCAAGAAACAGCCATAGTTCAACATCGGATTTTACAATAATATCTAGCGGTATCTCATACAGCAAGACCTTTCGTAATGAAGCAAGTCCTCCTCCGGGCTCCTTGGTCGGATACGCCATAATTCCTTTTTTTTCTAAAGTTTCAACAAGCGCAAGAACCTGCGTAGATTTCCCCGACCCCTCGATGCCCTCGAAAGTGATAAGAATGCCTTTTTTGTTTGATAATTTCATAGTTTGCACCGTATCGCCCTCATCAAAGCCAACTACGGAGTAACCAAAAGCGCGTCATAGTCCTTGAAAATCCCGCCTGGCTTATTGCATGAAAAAAGCAGTGCCTTTTGGATAGTTTCCAAAAGATCACTCGGGGAAATTTGCACGCATCGTACATTTGCTCGAGAAAACAATTTAACTAATTCTTCCTGTAAAACATCGAGTAGTTTTTGTGTTGGCGCATTGTGATAGACACCAATATATTCGATAAGTCGCACTCCGCTCCCGATCAACTCACGAGCACATGAGTAACACGGCGAGCCAATAATTGTTGCGGTACCATTTTTAAGATTATCGTGGTCGCGGCATTGACGTAGCGCATTGAGCTCGCCATGACTGGTGCGTAAGCAATGTCCATCAATCATCATATGCCCAATCTCGTCGCACGAAGGATGCCCCGATGGCGCACCATTATATCCACCTGCCAGGAGCCGATTTTCCGGATCTGGGGTCCAAAGAGTTGTCGCGGTATGCAAACGGTCACAGTTGCTGCGCAACATATAAGCCCACGTAACAGCACAACGAAACTCTTGCTTACTCAACCGCTCCATCAAAAAACCTCCAATCAAACAACATCTTTGGATAGATTACCATCAGCAACAAAAAATACAACTAGCCCACAACTTCAATTCCCATGCTACGGGCGGAGCCCTCGACGATTTTCATCGCTCCCTCAATATCGTTCGCGTTGAGATCTTCCATTTTGCGCTCGGCGATTTCGCGGACCTGTGCGCGCGTTACTTTTCCTACTTTATCTTTGAGAGGATTGCCAGCGCCTTTTTCCACCCCTGCGGCTTTGCGCAGTAAATCGGACGCTGGAGGCGTCTTGAGTTTAAAGTCAAAGGTACGATCTTGGTAAATCGTAATCTCGGCAGGAATAATCGTCTCGCCCATCTGCGCGGTCGCTGCGTTGAACTTACTTACAAATTCGCCGATGTTAACGCCGTGCTGCCCCAGCGCGGGTCCCAACGGAGGAGCAGGAGTTGCTTTCCCCGCAGGCATTTGAAGCTTCAAGATTATTTTGATTGGTTTTGCCATAATAATTTTTTACTATAAACTACAAGCTATAAACTATCAACTTAGAATTAGATTTTCTTCACTTGAAGAAAATCTAATTCTACAGGGGTTTCGCGGCCAAACATAGAAACAAGAACCTTCGCTTTGCCGCGCGCTTCGTCAATCTCGCTCACCTTGCCCTCAAAATCGCGAAATGGCCCGTCGTTGATGCGCACCGGGTCGCCCACCGCGATATCAATTTTGTGCGTCGGCTCCTCGCTCCCCATACGCGAAAAAAGTCCCTCGATTTCTTCCCGCGAAAGCGGGGTTGGCGTTGTCCCCGCGCCCACAAAACCCGTCACGCGAGGAGTATTGCGCACCACATACCACGATGCGTCGGTTACGATCATTTCTACCAAAACGTATCCGGGATAGATTTTTTCTTCGACGATCCTGCGTTTGCCGCTTTTGATTTTAATTTTCTTCTCTATCGGCACTGCGACCTGAAAAATTTGACCCTCCATCCCCAAGGACTCGATGCGCTGTTTTAAATTACGCGCAACGGCATCCTCATACCCTGCGTAGGTATGTACCGCGTACCAATTGCGTCCGAGATCTAATTTTTGTTTGGCCATAACAAATAATCAAACCAGTAACGCAATAAGACGGCGAAAGATAAAATCAAAGCCGCCTAACAGTGCTGCGACCCCCAAGGAAATAGCAACAACCGTCGCGGTAAAGCGCGTGGTGTCCCGGCGACTCGGCCAGTTTACTTTGCGCATCTCTAAGCGCGTTTCTTTAAGATAGGTTGTGAGTTTGTTAAACATGATTATTTGTGGCATTCGTATGTTAATTCGCATCATTCGTATTGCGATGCTTCTTAAAAAAGCCCCCGAAGGGCTTATAGGGTCATGATATCACCCTCAACGCCATGATGTCAACTTGCCAAAGGTGTATAAAGTTTGGTACGATCCAATAATGGAAGTCAATGAAACCAAAAAGTATATCACTATAAAGCAAGCTGCTCGGCTTATTGGAGTCACCGAGCTAACACTACGTAATTGGGATAAGGCCGGGAAGTTTGTTGCCGCGCGCCATCCCATGAATAACTACCGTGTCTATACCATAAACCAGGTAGAAAATCTTCTGGCGCGCATGGATGAAGCGCCGAGACGCGCGGAGAACAGAAAACGAGGTCCGAGACGGTTGGAAATCAAGGTTCTCGATGATGAACTGCCATCAGACAATCTAAGTCAGCCATCAAAAAATTGACAAGCCGGGCTTGTCAATTTTTTGATGTGTTCTCTGCCGATAAGCCGAATTCTGTATCCCGATAAAAAATCGGGACGATAGTCATCTATCTGGTCCCTCGATTGCTCTCGGGATCAAGCGTCTCAATTTGTCCCCACAAAGGGACAAAATACGGACTTGCACCGGGTAGGTGTTTTCAACCGTAGTATCTCGCGGTACTGCGACGTGCGCTCTTACCTCGCCTCGCCGAAGCGGGCGAGCCCGCGTAGGCGGGCGCACGATTTCACCATTGCTCCTTGTCCATTTAGGGGCCAAGGGGCTGTATATTTTCTGTTGCACTGCTCCGTCCCTCCCAACTCTCGTCGAGAAAGCGTGGCCGTTAGCCACTACCCATGCCAAAATTGGCGGTGTTCGGACTTTCCTCCCAGCACCACTTTTGCCAACAATTCCTTCATCAAAAAGTCCTCTAGACTTTTTGATGTTTGCAAACTTACCAATGTGAGAATACCGGCAAAGTTAAATTGAGATCGCAAAAGTGGTGCTGGGCGACTATCTGACAAAGAACACTATAAATATAGCAGAAAAAAAATAAAAATCAAGAGCAACTTCCGAGGTTTTCGCCGCAGGAAGGGCATGTGTAGCACGAGCCGGTGCGGATCATCAAAGTGCCGCAACGGCACGATGGCGCATCTTGGTAAGAAAATAATCGCGCGGAGGCCACCGAAGCATGAACTCCTGAGTTTGTACTTATTAAAGAGGCGGCGGCCAACAGCGCGGGTGTTTCGGTTTCTTCTTTCACATCACCGTGGCCGGCAGAATCCGCGGGCGTATAAACCCCGATGGACAAACGTTCGTCGCGCGGCAAGAAATGAATTGCCAAAAAGCGCGCGATGTAGTCAAGAATTGATTTGGCAATTAAAATGTCGGGGTTTTCCGTATACCCCGCCGGCTCAAAACGAGTATGCACAAATTTCTTGATGATGGTTTCTGCCGGAACCCCCGACTGAAGCGCCACAGACATCAAAACACCGACAGCATCCAAAAGCCCGGATATTGTAGAACCTTCCTTGGCAACCCGGATAAATACTTCTCCCAACGTTCCGTCGTCATATACGCCGCAGTGCAAATAGCCTTCGTGTCCCGCGATAGAAAATTTGTGCCGGATGGATTTTACGTCGGCGGGAAGTTTTTTTCGTGGCACTTCGGGCGGGGCTTCCGTAGAAATAAGCTCCGCATTCTCATCCGAGTTTCGTTTTGAAGTTTTGATGCGCGTCGTATTGAGCACCTGCGTCCCTTTGGAATTGTCGCGATAGATCGCGATCGCCTTGAGTCCCATCTTCCATGCATCAATGTATGTATTCATGATGTCATCAATGGTTGCTGATTCCGGCAAATTCACCGTCTTCGAAATAGCGCCGGAGATAAATGGTTGCGCCGCTGCCATCATACGCACGTGGCCCAAGTAATGAATAGCGCGTTTTCCCCCCGGCGCATGCGTTGCGCAGTCAAACACCGTAAGGTGCTCTTCGGTAATATGCGGCGCTCCTTCGATAGTATCGTGCGATAAAATATAATCCATAACTTCCTTTGCTTCTTCGGGGGTATATCCCAAATTGCGCAACGCCGGCTCTACGCTTTGGTTCACCAGTTTCAAAAACCCGCCGCCCACCATTTTTTTGTAGGCAACCAAAGAAAAACCCGGCTCGATGCCCGTCGTATCACAATCCATCATAAAAGAAATAGTGCCCGTTGGCGCAAGTACCGTTGCTTGGGAATTGCGCACGCCATATTCTTCACAGAGCGCAATTGCTTCTTCCCACACCGCACTCGCTTCTTGATACAGTGCCGGCAAAAGAAGCGATGAATCAATGGCGCGCGCCGCATTGCCATGCATACGAAGAACGCCCACCATGGGTATTTGATTTTTATAATACCCGGCGAAAGGACCGATACCTCCGGCTATTTCCGCCGATGTACGATACGCCTCCCCGGTCAAGAGCGAAGTAATCGCGGCAGAATGTGCTCGCGCAATATCGGAATCATACGGCATGCCCCATCGCATCAGCAGCGCGCCAAGATTGGTATATCCCAAACCGAGCTCGCGATAATCTTTGGTGTTTTGAGCTATGTTTTCAGTAGGATAGGATGAATGCCCGACAATAATATCCTGCGCGATGATAAAAATACGCACGGCACCACGAAATGATTTGGTATCAAATGTTCCGTCGTTGTTAATAAATTTCAACAGATTCAGCGACGCGAGATTGCATGCGGAATTATCAAGGTGCATATACTCGCTACATGGATTTGATGCATTAATCCTACCCGCATGGGGGCATGTGTGCCATCGATTAATGGTGGTATCAAACTGCATGCCGGGATCCGCGCAATGCCATGCGGCTTCCGCGATCAAATGCATCAAATCGCGCGCTGGTATGGTCTCGGCGACCTCCGCACTGCGCACAAAACGCAAATTCCATTCTTTATCCTCCAAAACCGCGCGCATAAAATCATCCGAGGCGCGCACGGAATTATTGGCATTTTGAAAAAAAATATTGTTGTAAATTTCCCCGTCCAGCGCGTTGCTATAGCCGGCCTCAATAAGCGCCTTAGCTTTTTCTTCCTCTTTCCATTTGCACGTGATAAAATCGCGGATGTCGGGATGGTCGGCATTGAGAATAACCATCTTCGCGGCTCGGCGCGTCTTGCCACCCGAACGAATAGTACCCGCAATCGCATCAGCCCCCTTCATAAACGAAACCGGCCCCGAGGACTTGCCGCGATTTGCAATATGCTCTCGTGAAGATCGAAGCGGAGAAATATTAACCCCCGCGCCAGAGCCACCCGAAAAAATCATCATCTCGGTTCGATACCATTCGGCGATAGATTCTTTGTCATCGGTGATATGTAAAATAAAACATGCCGAACATTGCGGTTTTTTCTCAACGCCAACGTTAAACCAAACCGGTGAATTAAACGAGCCGTATTGATTGATTAAAATAAATTTTAACTCTTCGTTGAATATGCGCGCGCCATCGGTGTTTTTTGCAAAATACTCCGATTCTATTCCCCATGCTGTAATGGCGTCGGCAACGCGGTCCATCAACTGCCGCGCGGAGTATTCACGGCTAGGTTTCCCCACATGGCCCGCGAAATATTTCTCGGCGACAATATCGGTCGCAGACTGCGACCAAAATGCTGGAACCTCAACGTCGTCTTGTTGGAAAATAACGGACCCATCCGCAGAAGAAATTTTTGCCGACCGCTTCTCCCACACAATTTCATCATAGGGATGTATGCCGTCGCGCGTAAAAAATCGCTTGATTGCTAAAAAACGGTGCGGCTCCGTCGATTCTTCTTTTTTCTTAGGCACAGAAGCGGCAACAGTAAGTCCCGTGAACGGCGACGCGGGATAATCCGCCATCACGTCTTCAAATTCAAATGTCGCCTCGTGCGATAAACTCTCCCGAGGAACTTGTCCCGA
>DATDWI010000108.1:0-9162 GCA_036517415.1 Minisyncoccota bacterium | reverse complement strand
TGGGGGTAAAAACGAATTCACGATTTCGCAAAATATGGTTCGAGCCGATGTTTTTCAGAAATGTTGTCATTGCAGTCGGATTGAGAGAGGAAAGCAACTTTGCGGCTTGATTTAAGGATTTTACGAACTCACGAGCCGGTTCGAGCCAAGATAAACCTTTTGTCTCAAAATCGATAATTTTTTCAGATAACGAGACTTTTTGAGACAGCAAGCTCTGTTTTTTGGCGGCGTATTCTTCTGTGGATAAAGCGTCGGCGAGATAGATGTCTAGCAACTTCTGGAGTTTTGTTTCCACGCTCGCTAGTTGTCCTTTTAAAACACTAACTTGGGTTTGTGCGTCCTTTCGCGCTTTATCCTGTTCGCTATCCAATGCCGCCAAAACTTTCTCGGTATCTTGGCTCGACAAAGAAACTTTTTGAAGAAAACTTTTGATTTGTTCGGCCAATGCTTCCTCGCGGAGATAATGCTTTTCTTGGCAGGGACCTTTCTTTTTGGTGCAACGATAGTAGTTGTGTCTTTTTTGCCGTTCTCCGGTGATTGAACAACTGCACGAAGCACATTTGAGTAGGCCAAGAAAAGCAAAGTGGTGTTTCCGAGCTTCTTGCACTTTTCCTCGTTTACTCATCACTTCTTGGCAGGTGTCAAAAAGTTTTTTTGAGATTAACGGCTCGTGCTGTCCCTCAAAAATTTCCCCCTTCCACTTCATCAAACCGAGATAGAAGATATTTTGTAGATTTTTCTGGATATTGCTAATGACCAACTTTTTTCCAAGATTGCCATGCAGGTTATTTTTCTCACACCAATTTGCGAGAGAATGAAGCGTATATGTCCCGATGGCGTACATTTCAAACATTTTGCGGACTTTCGGTGCTTTCTCGCTATCAACATCAATACCACGAGTTTTAGGGTTGTTGGTATAGCCCACCGGAGCCCAACCAGGCCAAACTCCATTTCTGATTTTTTGTCGTAGTCCACGCTTCACATTCTCTCGCAAGTTATCTACAAAATATTTTGATTGGCCAAAAGAAATATTTAGCATAAACAAGCCTTGTGGCGTTGGCTCAAACCAAAAGGTGGGAAATTTGAGGGATTTAATCAAGCCGCGATCAACGAAGTGGATTATTTGACCACCGTCCACAGAATTACGCGCGAGACGGTCGGGATGCCAACTCAAAATGCCATCTGCCTTTCCTCTCTCAATCAATGACAACATTTCTGCGAATTTCATTCGCCCAGGTTCTTTTGCGGTTTTGGCCTCTTGGAAAGAGGCGACAATTTCAAGTTTTTCTTTGGCGGCATACTCTTGCAACTCTACGAGTTGCGCTTCGATGCTCAAGATTTGCCTATCGTCCTCTTCTGTTGATTTTCTTGCGTAAAGTATGTATTTCATAAAGTTTATTCAAAAATTTTCTTCCCCCAAAATGCGAAATCGCCAATTCTTTTTTACCCCCAAAATTGAATACGAACTAGTCGCAGAGCGAAGCGAGGCGAACCAAAACTCTTTGACTTTTCCTTTCTGGTGCAGTATTCTTGAATTAGTCCGAACACATTTCGGCAGGGAAATCCACCCGCGAAAATTCGGAAAGGCGGCGGAGCCGCACCGCTCAAAACCGCAAAAGAACCCGGAGAAAAACATCAGAAGAAGCTTCCCAGATGCAAGAAAAAATTAAATCTGGAGAAGCAAAAACATACGACGAAGCAGAGAAACTGATTGAAGAGCAGAGGGGAAAACCAGATTTTTTTGCCGGACTCGATGACAAGCAAAGAGGAGATATGTTGCGTTTCTTTTTGGAAAAACATGACCAAGGAAAATTTGCCAAGGAAACTCCCGAAGGCGAGCCCAGAGAATATTCTGGAAAGAATCCTTTTGAAGTCATGAAATCTGGGGAAAAATTACCGGAAAAGGGTATCATGTTTAGTTTGCAATTTTCTAAAGGTTACGAAGGGGTTGGTCATGTGGTTGTATACGATAAATTAGAGAGACCGAGCATTACCGAAGGGGGAGATAGAATTCACTTGTCTGTTCAGGGGCGAGATTTATATTTTTCGATAGAAAATCCAAAATATTTTTATAAATCAACGGAGCCATATAATCGAATGTCAGAGAGTAGCTATGTTCCGCACGGCTTCGATAGTTTAGACACGATACCAACCACTGAAGGCGGAAGGGCTCTTGTTCAGAAAAAAGCATGGAATACAAATCTTAGTTACAGTGTTGATAATTACGAAGATCGTGATTTCCCGCGAGTTTTTGAAGAAAATCAATTAGATCAACTTCATAGTACAATTACTGGGGCATTGCAGGAGAAAATTGGACTTTCTCAAACCGATGCCGAGCGTGTTGCAGGTGAAGTAATCGAGAGACTCTCCAGACAAGAGGACGGTCAAGAAAAATAATTTTTCTTGATTACGTTTTGTGAAAGTCCGATTGTATCGGACTTTCATTTTAAAAGAACATATGCCGCCAAAGAAAAACTTGAAATTGTCAGCAGTGCGGCTCCGCCGCCTTTCCGAATTTTCGCGGGTGGATTTCCCTGCCGAAATGTGTTCGGACTAATTCAAGAATACTGCAAAACACACCTGCATTGAGCATGTAAGTAGCATATAATAAAAGCGATGATTCCGATTGCGGGCATCAGTCTGTTATATAATGGTTTTGTTAACGGCTTTATTGGATGGCGCGCGTATCGCGCCTTTCATACAACCGGCAGTTTTGTTTTTCGATTTTATTACCAATATTCAATAATACTTTCCATCGCTTTTATTGTGTACGGATTTTCCCCAACATTTACGCCAAACAACGTCCTGCTGTTGCGGGCAAGTTACATTATCGGCGGCGTTTTTGTGCTCATTTCTTTTGCATTCTTGATACGCTTTATATTTTTGGCACTGCGTCGCGCGTCACTTGCGGCCATCGTGCCCTTCGTGAGCATTTTATGCGGCGTTTCTATTGTTATTGTGGGCTTGCTGTATCCTCAAGACCCCTATGTCGACCAATACGGTTTATATCATCCAAATCAATCAATCCCGTATGATGTTGTTTTCTCTGTTGCAATTGCGCTGATTACTATTCCCACTGGTTTGCTTTTTATGTTTTCTCCATTTGAGGACGCTCGCCAAAAAATACGCTCGGTGTTGTTGGGGGCCGGATTTTTTGTTGCATCAATCGGATCATTGCTGGCAATTACACAAAATAACCCGGTGGTACTCGCGTCCGGTTTTGCATTGATGTCAATCGGCTTTACGTCTATGCTGCTTTTATTTTTATTCTCTCCCGCGCTCTTTGCGCCACAAAATAGCGTACGCCATCAAGGCGCTCCAAGAGCCAATGATGGCGCCGGCAATAATATCGGTGGGCCAATGGATTCCTCCAATAATTCGAGAAATGCCTACTAACAATGCTGCGGCGTACAGCACCAATCCCCATTTTCGACTCCATAAAAACACCGCGGTCGCAAGAGCAAACGCCGCTGTTGCGTGCCCCGAAGGAAGCGCGTTGCCCGCCGTATGGTACAACAGTTGTTTAGAGACATCCAAAAGTTCGAATGGCCGCGGTTGCTGATACAAAAAACGCGCGCCCCATACCAGCGCCTCACCAAGAATAATACTTGCCAAAACATAAAAAACGCGCGAAAGGCGCTCTTGGGATTTTGCGCGCCAGATAATTGCCAGCACCGCAGCGGCAATAATAAAAATTAAATACATGCCGCTAAAAATAATAATTGCGTCAAATATCGCGCTGGCGCCAGCAAAACCATTGAGCCATTGAAATAGCAAATAATCAAATGAACTCATAATTTACTTTGTTTCCTTGCCAAAACAACGATATTTTGAAACAACTTCGCAACAACAAGCGGGCCGACGCCTCCCAGCACCGGCGTGAAAAATGACGATTTTTCTGCCACGCGTGGATCGCAATCTCCGACAAGATGTCCGTTTGGCGCCGACTCCGAGGTGCCGGCGTCAATGACCACAACTCCGCTCTT
This sequence comes from Minisyncoccota bacterium, assembly GCA_036517415.1. Taxonomy (GTDB): domain Bacteria; phylum Patescibacteriota; class Minisyncoccia; order UBA11713; family 2-01-FULL-45-33; genus DATDWI01. Next base: position 5,176 of record DATDWI010000108.1, on the reverse strand, counting down.
AACCATATCGGGCTGTATCAAACCGGGTGCGCCAGCGCCAGAAATAATAATATCGGCATTGAGAGTAAAAGGCGCGAGGTCCGAAGTATGTTTATTAAGCGCCACAAGAGCGCAATCTTGCTGTAAAAGCCAGAGCGCCAGTGGTTTGCCAACCAATCTGCCGGCGCCTACAACAAGCACATTTTTTCCTTTAACATCAATATTATATTTTTCAAAAATATACTTCACCGCCCCCACAACCGGCGGCATTGCAGACGATCGCCCGGTCGCAAAAAGCCCAATACTTTTAGATGAAAGCATGTCGGGGTCTTTTTCGGGCACAATGCCGTCTAAAATATATTGTGTTTGTATTTGTTTTGGCAACGGCAGTTGCACAATAACACCAGAGTTTTGTTTGATATGCACTGCTTCGGCAAGTTTTTTGCGCAATGTATTGGTAGAGATGTCTTCGGGCAGTTGATAGACGCGAACATCAACGCCAACCGCTCCCCCAAATTTCTTTTTCTGCTCCAAAAATTTTTCGCTCACCAGATTGGCACCAACCTGAATCACCGCAAGCCGGAGTTTCTTCCCAAGACGGGCTACCTCCTCTTTGAGCGATTCTTTTATTTCTTCTGCCAATTTTTTCCCATCAACGATCATAATGGCATCATAGCGCTCTAAATAAAAAAGAGGAAGCGCGTTGGCTTCCACATTTTGCTCATCTATGACAAAGCTACTACATTTGTTGGTTTCGTTACGCGAATCAATAATACCCGTCATAGAGCATCCCCATACAAACAATAAAACAATAAGTCCGCAAGTCTCAAACCAAGAATGACCGACACAACCAATCGCAACAATAGGCAACCAAAATGCGGTGAATATTGCGCCGCACATAAGACAATCTTTCAAAGTTGGCGCAGTTTTCTTCTGAACACCTTGAACTATCATGAGTCCTCTCCTTCCCGTATTCTGTATTCTATATTATTCTTTTTTAAGAATTTTGTCAATCATCTCTGCGATCTTTTTCATATCGCGTTCTTTCATTCCACGCGTTGTGACCGCGGGGGTGCCGATGCGAATACCCGAGGGGTCGAAAGGTGAACGAGAATCATAAGGAATGGTATTTTTGTTGATGATGATGCCGGAACGTTCGAGACATTCTTGCGCTTCCTTTCCCGAAATGCCGCGGTTTATGGTATCTACCAAAAACAAATGTGAATCGGTCCCGCCCGAAACAATCCTCCAACCCCGTTTTTGGAGTTCGCGCGCAAGAACTTTTGCATTCCTTACAACCTGCCGCGCATACTGCTTAAATGACGGCTGTGCCGCTTCTTTGAGCGCCACCGCAACAGCGGCAATTGCATTCACATGGGGGCCGCCTTGGAGACCGGGAAAAACTGCACGATCAATCGCTTCGTGAATAAACCCCACTTCGCCAGAGGCTACGCGGGATCTCCGCTTCGCTGCGAAAATAAGCGCAGCGCGTGGGCCGCGGAGCGTCTTATGTGTTGTAGTTGTTACTATATCGGCATAGGAAAACGGGGACGGATACGCCTTACCTGCCACCAATCCCGCAAAATGCGACATATCTACCATCAGTAACGTGCCACATGCGTCAGCAATATGGCGAAACTTTTTAAAATCAATAATTCGCGAGTATGCGGTATATCCGGCAACAATTAATTTCGGCTTTTCTTTTTTGGCAATGCGCAATAGTCTATTATAGTCGAGCGTCTCGGTTTTCTTATCTACGCCGTAGGGAACTTGCTTCCAGAGTTTTCCCGTTGCGCTCACGCGATGTCCGTGCGTTAAGTGCCCGCCCATAGAGAGCGACATTCCCATAATTTTTCCTCCAATCGGCACCAGCGCCAAATACACCGCCATGTTTGACGGAGAGCCAGAATAGGGTTGGACATTCACCGCCCATTTTTTTGCCGAAAGCCCGAAAAGCTTGAGCGCCCGCTCTTGCGTAAGCCGCTCGATCCGATCAATCACTTCGTTGCCGCCATAATAGCGTTTTCCCGGATACCCTTCCGCGTATTTATTGGTAAACACCGATCCAAGCGCTTCCAAAACATCTTTGGAAACAAAATTTTCCGAGGCAATTAAATTAATAACGCGTTTCTGCCGTTGTTCTTCTTGTTTGATGAATCGCGAGATTTCTTTGTCCTTCATGTAATGTATTATGCTTCATGTTTAACCCTTTGTACAAGAGAATAAAACATCATTCAACGGTTACGGATTTAGCCAAGTTCCTCGGTTTATCTACATCCAACCCAAGCAACGCCGCGGTGTGATACGCAAATAATTGCAAGGGAATTACCGAAAGCAAGGGAATAAGCATATCAATAGTATGCGGGATGAATATAACATCGTCGGCTAACGACGCAATGCGCGTGTCGCCCTCGGTAGCAACTGCAATAACCTTGCCGTCTCTGGCCTTAATCTCTTGAATGTTGGAAATCATTTTTTCATATACCGTATCCTTCGGACAAAGCGCAATAGTAGGAACCGTGTTTTCAACAAGCGCAATAGGTCCGTGTTTCATCTCTCCTGCCGGATATCCTTCCGCGTGTTTATAAGAAATTTCTTTGAGCTTCAATGCGCCTTCGAGCGCGACCGGAAATTGGTAGCGCCTGCCGAGATATAAAAAATTTTGATAGGGCAGGTAACGCTCGGCGAGTCGTTTGATACCGGCATCCTGTTCCAAAATACGTTTCATTTTTGCGGGGATAGACTTCAGCTCACGCGAAACTTTCGTAAGCAATATTGGTGAACGAGAGCGCTGATACGCCAAAAAAAGAGATACTAAGAGTAAAACGCCAAGCTGTGAAATAAATGCTTTGGTGGAAGCTACCCCGATCTCGGGTCCCGCATGATTATATACCCCCGCGTCCGACTCACGCGCAATGGTAGATCCTACTACATTAACAATACCCAACACCAGCGCGTGTTGCCGCTTGGCCTCGCGCATGGCTTCAAGCGTATCGGCGGTCTCGCCCGATTGAGAAATTGCGATAACCGCCGTTCCTTTTTCTATGATGGGTCGCTGGTAACGAAACTCTGAAGCGTACTCGATGCTCGTGGGAACGCGCGCTAATTCCTCAAAATAATATTTTCCCACAAGCCCGGCGTAGTACGATGTACCGCAGGCAACAAGGACAATGCGTTTTATGTTTTTGAGTTGCTCCTCGACGTCCTCGAGTCCTCCAAGCTTTACTCCCTGATCTTTTGGCAACAGTCGCCCGCGGAGCGCATTTTCTAACGTCTCGGGGCCTTCAAAAATTTCTTTTTGCATAAAATGTGAAAATCCGCCGCGCTGCGCATCTTCGATATTCCACTCGATAGCATGGAGCGGCTTATGAATTAATTTTTTCCCGACATTCATGGTGTCAACGCCGTTGCGCGTAAGCACCGCGAGTTCGTTGTCATGCAAATACAAAACATTTTTGATATGCCCCACAATTGCCGCAACATCGGACGCCACAATATATTCATCCTCCCCAACACCAATCACCAGAGGCGAGCCGCGGCGAGCTGCGACAATTTTAAATGGATCGTGCCGGGAAATTACTGCGATACCAAGCGTCCCCATCGCATGGCGCAATGTTTCAATTACCGCGTCTTCCAACAACATAGTCCCGCGCTCCATCAAAAACGATCGCTCGATGAGATGTGCCAGCACTTCGGTATCGGTGTCTGATCGAAAAAAATGCCCTTCGCGCGCGAGCGCCTCTTTAAGCTCGTGGTAATTTTCAATAATGCCGTTATGCGCTACAAAAATACTATTGGTGCAATCGGCGTGCGGGTGAGCATTGCGCTCTGTGGGCTTGCCGTGCGTTGCCCAGCGCGTATGCGCAATGGCCACAACGCCATGCCAGTTTTTGTTGGTAAGGAGTGTCTCCAAAGAAGCAACGCGCCCGACCGCGCGCGCCACTTGCATCGAAGCGCCGTCCCATACCGCAACGCCCGCCGAATCATATCCGCGATACTCAAGGCGCCGGAGGCCATCCATAACCACCGGTACTGCATTTTGTTTGCCAATATAACCAACGATGCCGCACATGCCAAATAAATAAAACCCCTATCAACAAAAAAAGTCATCCAATTTGGTTCAGATGACTTTCGGGCGATCTATGATCCATTAAACAGGGCCGGATAGTGCCGTTTGAGTTGCCATAACGACAATCCGGCCAAAAGAGCCGCGAGATACAACAAAACAATTCCTACATCTCGTGCCTCCATGCCAATGCTGCGTGCTTTATCGTGAAAATACCATGCGCCGCTCTGGTCGGATGTTGCGAGAATAAACGCAAGCGCCCCGCATTCAAACCACATCTTCGCTTTGCCCATCCACAGCGACGGCGTACGAATCCCTTTTTTGGTGGCAATATGCCAATACCACCATACCAGCCCCTCGCGCGCCACAATAACAATAAACGGAACAATGGAAACACAAAACAAAACAAAACCCTGCAACGCTATCAGCCACAACGCCCGCATTGATGTACTGATAACCAGGAGCTTATCTGCAAGCGGGTCAAGCGCTTCGCCAAGCGTACTTACTGCGCCGAGCGAGCGCGCAACGAACCCATCAAGCATATCAGTAGCGGCAAGTGCCACAAACAATACCAATCCCCACGAAGCATTTTCAAACCATGACCAACAAAGCACCGTCACCCCCACAATACGAAGCGCGGTAATAATGTTGGGAATTGTCAGCCAAGCGTCTTTTGCATGCGCCGATTGGTTCATCGCAATACTCCATTCAATCTGCCGTCACCGTAACACCGCGCGCACAAAAAGAAAAGGCGGGCATTACGCCCGCCACGCATCTCCATCCTTTTCATGCCGCCGATCGCCACCGAGTGTCATAATGAGCAACAAGCCCAAAACAATGAAAGCACCGAGAAGCGCCAATATGATTTCGATCATTTCGCGCCTCCGAACACGAACATCTAAAATCAGAATATCATCGGCATATACAAAAACAAGCTCTCGCGCAACGCGCAAGGGCTATGTATTGCTACTGATCCTTACCAATTCCGATCAATAAAGGCAAATGACAACAACATTAATAGAAAGCAGGCGGCAGGCACGATTATCAATAAAAGAATCGACTTACCAACAACCAACACGATCGAAATAACTACAATAACCAAACTGAAAAAACAATCGAAGGCCCTATCAT
>DATDWI010000107.1:0-2641 GCA_036517415.1 Minisyncoccota bacterium | reverse complement strand
TGCGAAACATATCAAAATTTTTGTCGGAAATATTTATGCTCAAGCGCGTGAAGCGGAGCGGATTTCTGTTGGCGGGCGCGGAACAAGCCGATTCTTTGGCGGAGCACATCGCCGTCACGAGTCAGATTGCCTTCATACTCGGGCATCTTGAAGGCGCCGATCCTTGCCGGTGCGCGGCGATTTGTTTGTTTCATGACAACCACGAAACTCGTCTAGGGGACAAGAACAAGGTCTCGGCGAGATATTTGAGCACGAAAGAAGCGGAAAAAATCGCGGATGAAGAAATCTTTGATAATTTGCCGGAAGAATTGAAAGACAAGATATTAAAATTAGTTGAAGAGAAAGAGAGAAGAGATACAAAGGAGGGCGTTATCGCGCAGGATGCCGATTGGTTGGAGGTGGCTTTGCAGGCAAAGATTCATTTGGAGCAGGGGCGCAAGGGCGCTCAAAATTGGATAGACAACGTGGAGGCGGCGCTGGAAACAGAGTCGGCCAAGAAGATTTTAGCCGAGATAAAAAATAATCCCGATTTCATCAATTCTTGGTGGCAAGGGCTCAAAAAGATGACGCATCAAAAGTTAAAATAATATGCGCAAAGAATGTGAAATAAACGGTCTGAAGTGGATCCATATCACGCATCCGAGTCGCGATGATTTCGCGTACCTGGACGGCATTTTCCCGTTTCATCCGCTGGTGAAAGAATCGGTTATCGCGCCGACGCTCCACCCTTTGGTGGATAGTTTTGACGACCATCTTTTTCTAATTCTGCATTTCCCGATTATTTACGAAAGTAAGCACGCGAACAAGGTCGCCGAGGTTGATTTTTTGATCACGAAAAATATTCTGGTGACGATCACCTACATGGAATTCAAGAATCTTGAAGCGCTGTTTGACGATTTTCAAAAGAACGAAGAGATGCAAAAACGGCTGGCGCATAAACACACCGGAATTTTGTTGCACTACATCGTTGATCAGCTTTTTCAGAAGTTGGCGCGCGGGCTGGAGTTTATGGAAAAAGAAATCACCCGGATTGAGGATGAGATTTTCAAAAGAGGCGACCGGCGCCGGCTGGTGGAAGACATCTCGCACGCCCGGCGCGATATTCTGGACTTTCGGCGCGCGCTCAAGCCGCAGTCGGGGGTTTTAAAGTCTCTCATCGCGGAAGGCGAACAATTTTACGGACATTCCGTCGGGCCGTATTTCGTCGATGTGCTTTCTACCGAGGAAAGGTTTGAAAACTTGGTTGAGAACCAGCGCGAGACGATTGAGATGCTCCACCACACCAACGAGTCTCTGCTCTCTTCGCGCATCTCAAATATTATGGCGGTGCTGACCGTGTTTTCAGCTATCGTTTTGCCATTGAATCTTATCGCTTCTATCTGGGGGATGAATCAGCAAATAATGCCTCTGCGCGACGGCCGACATGACTTTTGGATTATCATCGGAATCATGGCGGTTTTGCTGTTTGTCCTAGTGTTATTTTTCAAGAAAAAAAGATGGCTTTAGTTGTTCGTTTTCAGACTATTGACAAGGTGCGTGCGCTTAGCTTAATATGTTAAGCACGGAAAATGTTTACCAAGACAACCATATTTCATAATAAAGAAAGCGCTTGACCTGCCCAGCTTTAGTGTTGTCTCAAAAGCGCTTTCCAAGAAGCGTTTTTTCATTTACAAAATTCTTTTCGCCGACCGCTTATCCACCAGACCTTTTGCAGAACAATTTTTCGTAGCGAAACGAAGTAATTTTGAGCGAGAAAAGTGAAGATTGAGGAGGAATAGTTTATACTATTTTGACGAAATCTGAACTTTTTACAGCCAAAATTACAAGTTGTAGCAGAAAGGATTGTTTTGTAAAAGGTCTAGAGATGGATGCGCGATCGGCGGCCGGAATTGCCGGTTGCTTGCCCGCCGAAGCTTTACGCGAAGGCAGGCTGTTCATTGAAAAATGAATACAGAAGAGAAGTAAGTGAAGTAAGTGAGTCTTTTCGTTTGTTTTTAGTTTTTGCGGAACTCAAGAGTATACGGTGGATGCCTTGACATAAAGAAGCGAAGAAGGACGTGGCGTGACTGCGATAAGCTTCGGGGAGGCGTCAAGCGGCCTTTGATCCGAAGATTTCCGAATGAGGAAACTCTACGCGGTAAACCCGTGTAATCTCAACGCAAGTTGAGAAGCGTACCCGGTGAAGTGAAACATCTCAGTAACCGGAGGAAAAGAAAAAAATAAACCAGCTTTTAGCTTTTAGCTGATAGCTTTTAGAGGCTTCGCGCTTCTATAAGTTAAAAGCTATAAGCTATAAGCTCGTATCATTCCCTTAGTAGCGGCGAGCGAAAAGGGAACAGCCCAAACTTAATCGCGCAGTAATTTATTACGAGGCGTTTGAGGGTTACAGGGCGGATATGCCGATCGCAAGATCGGAGTAATGTTCGTTAATTAATCGAATTCTCATGGAAAGGAGAGCCAAAGCGGGTAATAGCCCCGTAGATGAAAATCATCAAACATCGCGCGTATCTGTTCCTAAGTAGCGCGGGGAACGAAAGCCCCGTGTGAATTCGGGAGAACTACTCTCCCAAGGCTAAATATTCTTTATGATCGATAGTGAACCAGTACCGTGAGGGAAAGGTGAAAAGAACCCCGATGAGGG
>DATDWI010000106.1:0-15018 GCA_036517415.1 Minisyncoccota bacterium | reverse complement strand
CAAATATGCTACACTGAATCCAAGAGTATTGAAACAAAAAAGCGACCGCCTTCTTCGCACATTATATGCGAAAAAGTCAGTCGCGCAGAGTAAGGACTTCGGTAACACTTAATTATTATCTAATGCGATGATTGGCTATTGACAGCGGTGATACACTTTTGATACACTATATTTATTATGCCTACCACAAAGAAACGGGTGAATATCAGCATTTCAAGGCCGCTCGAAGAGGCCCTGGAAAGATTGGCGCGCAGAGACCAGATGCCCGAGGCGACGAAAGCCGCGGAGTTACTACAAGCCGCGATTGAAATTGAAGAAGATCAAGTTTGGGATACACTTACGTCTGTGCGGGATATTAAAAAAGCACGGTTTGTTTCTCATAAAAAGGCATGGGCGTAGCGTTTGTTGTTGTTTATCACGAGTTGGTGGCACAGGAGGATATACCCCGGATTTCTACGGCAGACAAAGGTCGTGTAAAACAAGCAATTGAAGAAAAGCTCACTCGCGAACCAGAGGTATTTGGCAAACCACTTCGGCGTTCGCTTAAAGGATACAGAAAACTACGCGTGGGAGACTATCGTGTTATTTTTCGCATTGAAAAACGAAAGGTAAAGGTTTTGTGTGTTGGCCATCGGTCAATTGTTTACCGAGAAATCGGAAAACGTATCGCGTATTAAACCCATTCTTCGTTTTCAATAAATCCCGTTAGAAAACTCGCACGGGGTATTAAACCCCGTGTTCGTAAAATTTGGAATAACCCTCTGGCAAGCCAGAGGGTATTTTCTAACGGGATAAAAAAGAAGGCCCCCATCGGAGCCCCTTTGTTAAATTTCCTGACTAGAAGCGAGTTGACTCGCTGCACACGACCCCATGTCGGTCGGGGTCAAATGGAACCCGCTTGCGCTCTGCTTCGTGCTGGAACATTTCAGCGCGCTTCCTTAATTGTTCATTAGCAGCATTCAGCTGCTCAATTTTTTCCTCGAGCTCGCCGAGTTGGCGATTGAGGTTAATCACTTCGTGTTTGAGGTGTGCCGCCCGCGCTTTTTCTAGGCGGACACGTGTGATTAATTGTTCCCACTGTGGAAACAAAAATGCCTGTACTCGCTCTATCAACGGTTTTAGCGCATCTACCTCTTTGAGTATGAGCGGAAAATTTGATAAGACGTCATCCAGCGATATCAAATTCTCACCATCTATCATCTGTTCCTCTCTCTCGCTTTCCATATAATCTTACTCCTTTACCTTTACGTCGCTCAGAATCGGCATGATCATCTCTTTGTATGTGTCTTGTTCTTCGTTCATGGAAACAATGATACGACCTTTTCGCCTCTCGTTCATCGCCCACTTCAAAAGGGTTAGTGCGGCGTTGATGAAATCCTTTTTTGTGCGAGCACCACCGAGCACCATCAGTTCCTCAATTTCTTTGATCTTTTCTGTATTCATTTCAAACTGCAACCGCTTCATTGTGCCGTTTGCCATATAATCTCCTCTCCTCCCTATCCGTGATTGAACCTCATCATATTATACACAGATAGCTTTGTTTGTCAATACTTCCGTTCGGGCGTTGGCATATGCTATAGTATTACCTATATGGCGCTTGCAGCGAAGGCAAAACAAAAAGTTATTGATTCATATCAACGGCACGCGAAGGATACAGGGTCGGCGGATGTTCAAATTGCTCTTTTGACGTCGCAAATCAAAGAGCTGACAGACCATCTCAAAGCGCACAACAAAGACCAGCATTCGCGAAGAGGGCTTTTGGGCATGGTCGCAAAGCGCAAGAAATTATTGACGTACCTTTCGAAAACCGATACCAAGGCATACGCGCGCACTATTAAAAAGCTCGGATTACGAAAGTAACGCTTGTGTAAATTTGGCATGTCGTTAATCAAACATAAAAATCAGCGCGTTGCGGTGTTTATTGATGCGCAAAATCTCTATCACTCGGCGCGCAGTCTTTTTGGCGCGCGGGTTAATTTTAAAAACCTTTTGCAGACCGCGGTTGCCGGCAGACAACTGATCCGCGCGTTCGGCTACGTGATTAGCACGAAAACGGGAGAAGAAAAGCCGTTTTTCGAAGCTCTGATCAAGTTGGGCATTGAGACGCGCCAGAAAGAACTTCAGGAATTTTACGGGGGTACCAAGAAAGCGGACTGGGATGTCGGCATTACGGTGGATGCGATCCGCACTGCCGAGATTGTAGATACTATTGTTATTGCCTCGGGCGACGGTGATTTTATTCCGTTGGTTGAGTACCTCAAAAACCAAGGCCGCCGGGTGGAAGTAATCGCGTTTGGCCGCTCTACCTCCGGCAAGATCAAGGAAATCGCCGACGAGTTTATCGACCTCGGCGAAGAATCCGGGAAGTATATTATTCGGAAATAAAATATGATACACTAAACCTATGGCAACTATTACGCTTCAAAAAGTAGAACAGGAGGTTAAAAAACTAAAAGCGAAAGTACGATTGCTTGAACACGCCGTTGTAATACCGTTCGATGACGAAAGAGTATACAAGAAGTTATTTATAAAAAAGGTTTTGCGGCGCGCTTCAGAAAATCCTAGCGCGCTCTATGAGTTTACAAAACCCGGCGATTTTTTAAGACGTATTCAATCGATGCGGTAGCTCCTTTGTTTTATGCGGATATTTTTTGATAACAAGTTCGTTAAGGCCTTCAAAAAATTGCCGCAAGAAATTCATGAAGATACCGATAGATTATTGACGCTCGTTAAAGAGGATCCATTTCATCCGCTTTTGCATACCAAAAAACTTGGTGGGCCACTCACTGGTCTTTATAGCTTTCGTGTCAAAGAATATCGCGTGTTGTTTCGTATCGAAAAACCAGATACTATTTTTCTCATAGAGATTGGCAGCCGTAAGGATATTTATAAAAAACAGAGCAGATTTTGATTACTCTCCTGCGATGGCGGTTCCGGAGACATCGCCTTCGGTGGTTGCTTCGGCAACTGTCTCTCCGGCGCGCGAACGAATGTCAATTTTGTAACCGGTGAGCCGCGCGGCAAGCCGGACGTTTTGGCCTCCCCTGCCGATTGCAAGCGACAACTGGTCTTCCACGACGGTCACGATTGCGGTGTGCGCATCGGAGTTTATTTCAACATCAAGCGCTTTTGAGGGTGAGAGCGAGTGTGCAATAAATTTTTCCGCATTGTCGCTCCACGGAACGATGTCAATTTTTTCTCCGCCCAGCTCCGCAATGACGGTGCTTACCCGAACCCCCTTTTGTCCGACGCATGATCCGACCGGATCAACCCCCTCTTGATTTGAAGCGACCGCGATTTTGGTGCGCGATCCTGCTTCGCGCGCGATTGATTTTATTTCAACGGTACTGGAGGCAATTTCAGGCACTTCAATTTCAAAAAGTTTTGCTACAAGCTGCGGATGCGATCGGGACAACACAATAGACGGCCCCTTCGGTCCACGCTCCACGCGAAGTACTAAAACTTTGATACGTTCCCCGATACGATAGCGCTCGCCGCGGACTTGTTCGTCCGTGGGTAAAATCCCGACGCTGCGACCAAGATCTAAAAATATAAACCTTCCTTCTGCCCTTTGTACAACAGCGCTGATAACTGTGCCTTCTTTGGCGGCAAATTCTTCGTACAGCGAATCACGCTCTGCTTCGCGCAAGCGCTGCAAAATAACCTGTTTGGCGGTCTGCGCGGCAATTCTGCCGTAATCCTCTTTTGTTTCTAAAGGGAATGTGAGCTCATCGCCCAGCGCCACATCTTTTTTTATTTTTCGCGCTTCGTCGATCATCATGTGACGTTCGGGATTAAACCGCACTTTTTTGATTTCTTCTTCGGTGCCGGCGGCGCTCTCGCTTTCTTCTTGTTCTTTTATAGGTTGTGCGGCATGCCCCGTTTCATCCAGCGCCGTTTCGGCGGCAATTTCTTCCTCGGTTTTGATCATGGATTCGTCAACGACTGTTTTGACTTGCCAAAACTCCGCCTTTCCCGTAGCGGGATCAAACTTTGCGCGGATAATCTGCGGGCGCTCGCCATAATCCTTTTTATACGCAGCGGCAAGCGCTAACTCAATCGTTTCGATAATTTTTTCCTTGGCAATCCCTTTTTCTTCCGCCAACTGATCCAGCGCCATGCCAAAATTTTTGATGTCGAGCATAAGATAGCTTTTTAAAAAGCCCATTCTCACTACGAATGGACTATTATTAAGGATAGCAAGCAACTACCGAGACGTCAAGCGCCGTCTTTTAATCGATACGCGCTCGGGCATGAGAGAGGAATGCTTTTTAACTTACAATCTTTGGGCGCGCAAAAAGCCTTCAATTCAAATCGGTACTTATCAAGCGTCCCGAGAACGGTGTTGCGTTTTGTTCTTCGCCAACGCTCTCTTCTTTTTTTTGTTGTAATTCTTGCAATGATATATATGTTTCCAGCTTCAGCGTCTTCGATATCGGCTTTGCTCGGTCTTAGATCATAACACAGCTTAGATTTTTGTGGGTCATATTTAGGATCCCTTTCGGGATCGTAAGGTTCTGTATGTGAATGGCAATCCCCCAAAATCTTAATGTTTTTAAAGAGGCAGGAAGCAACAGAGTTGATGCGGTTCCATGCTTTTTGCTCAGGATCAACCTCTGTAGATTTTCTTCGGGTATTTTCCATGTGTGCGGCGTGTTCCACTATAAATCCGCGTTTCCCCCATTTCCCCAAAAGAATAAGCAAACACTCCTTTTTAAATGTTTCGACGCTTGCCAGTATGATCGAAAGGAGCGCCGACTTGTTCAGAATGACTTGCATAAGCGCCCCCGTTGTGTTTGTTCGTCTGCCATAACCCTATCGTGTTTTTGGAAAATATGCAATACGGTGCTATACTAACTCTTATATGCCGCCCGTTCCAGAACGCCATTTTCTTGATTCGCTGAATGTCAAAAAACAATGCGCAGAGTATCGCGTGGGGCTTTGGCAATGCCCGCAATTTTTGTTTTTGGTCATGGGCGTTGTTATTATTGTCGCCATTGTGGTGACAAACGTTGTTACACGCCGCTATACTGCCCCGGAAATTTCTGCTCTCATCGTTCTTGCGCTTTCCGGATTTTTGTTTGTTGTCGGGCACTTGATTGTTGCTGCGTTTGAGCGTGTTGCGCGATCGGCACGGTCAAAATCAGAATTTATCAGCATTATGTCGCACCATCTTCGCTCTCCGCTGTCGGCGATAAAGTGGCAACTTGACATTTTGCTTTCACAGGACTTTCTTGGCGACCAAGAATCATCTCGCAATGCGCGGCGTTATTTGCGCGTGGTCGCGGATAATAACGAGCGCATGATTCGCGCGGTAAACGACCTTTTGGACGTCAATCGTATTGAAGACGAGGATGTGGTGATGCGACCGAGTGTTTTTTCTCTTGTCGATCTCTCGCGCAGAGCAGTCGTTAAGTTTTCACAATTATACCCATCATGCTCTTTTTCATTGCGTGTGGATTCGGATGATGTTACCCGCATGCAGGTTTATGCGGACGAAGAACGCATTCGGCGTGTTGCGCAGCATCTTATGGACAACGCAGTTCGCTATAGCAATGAGAGCGGTTCAATTATTATTCATCTTGAGCGAGAGGGCTCCTGTGTTCGATGGTCAGTAACAGATGATGGTATCGGTATTCCTTTCCCCGATCAATCTCGTATTTTTGAGAAGTTCTTTCGGACGCGAAATTCTACACGGCATCAAACCGAAGGACTTGGCGTTGGGCTTTTTGTGGTCAAGTCGCTTATTATGCTTTCCCATGGCAATATTGGTTTTACCTCTATTCCCGGAAAAGGATCAACGTTTTGGTTTACCCTCCCTGTTGCGCCATAGCTGTTTGTTGTGGTCTGCACAAGAACGTTTTATACTTACCCTATGGATACAACAAAAAAGCGCATTTTGTTTATAGAGGACGAGGAAGCGCTCCGGAATACTTTTCGGGAGGCGTTTGAACATGATGGGTATGCCATACTGGATGCGGCTGACGGCGAGGATGGCTTGAGAATAGCCCAAAAGGAACTCCCCAATCTGATTTTGCTTGATTTGATCTTGCCCAAAAAAAGCGGGTTTGATGTGCTCAAAGAACTGCGCAGCAATCCGGCTACCCGGAGCATCCCTGTTATTGTTCTTACTAATCTCGAGGGGAGTGAGGATATCGAACAGGCGCTCGCGCATGGGGCTACAACATACCTCGTTAAAGCAAACTATAGTCTCGATGATATTGTGGCGAAGGCGAAATCAGTTCTTGAACACCATTAGATAATGCGCATCGAGCCAAAACAACTCAAAGCGTTCCTTCTTGATACCGGCTTGGTAAGCAAGCCGGATGTTGCCGAGGCAGAGAAAATTGCTCAGAAAAAAAATATACGGCTTGAGGATGTGTTGCAAAACCTTGGGAAAATTTCCGAAGATGACATGGCACGACTCAAGGCCTATATTTTAGGAATTCCATTTGTCAATCTTGTTGGTGAAAAAGTTGATTCCGATGTTTTAACCATCATCCCCGAGCCCATTGCGCGCAGCCACAATATTGTGTCTTTTCGCAAGAAAGGAAATAACTTAGAGGTGGCGATGCTTGATCCGGAAGATTTAGAAACCACCGATTTTATTAAAAAGAAGTCAAATCTTAAAATTTTACCTCGACTGACCAACGCATCTTCTATTAAACATGTTTTGGCGCAATATCAAAAAAGTCTCGAGGCAGAATTCGGCGATATTATAAAAAAAGACGGCGAGGCACTTATCGCAATAACAGAAGAAAAAGAAGGGAAAGAAAGGGGCGATGAGGATCTTAAAAAAATAGCGGAAGATTTGCCTGTGGTGCGCATTGTTGATACGCTTATTCGCCACGCAATTCTTCAGCGCGCTTCCGATATTCATATTGAGCCGATGGAAAAAGAAGTATTAGTGCGTTATCGCATTGATGGAATCTTGCGCGACGCGATGGTGTTGCCAAAACAGGTTGCTTCTGGCATTGTTGCGCGCATCAAAGTGCTTGCGAATCTCAAGCTCGACGAGCATCGTCTTCCGCAAGACGGCCGGTTTAAAATTGAAACACCAGATTATCGTATTTCCTTTCGTGTTTCTGTGCTTCCGGTATTTGAAGGCGAAAAAGTTGTTATGCGTCTTTTACTTGAAGACACTAAAGCATTTATGCTCGAGGAGTTGGGATTTCACGGCAAGCAGCTTGACATACTTCATCGCAACATCAAAAAACCGGTTGGTATGATTTTGGCCACCGGCCCGACTGGCTCGGGGAAAACAACGACGCTCTACTCTATTTTATCTATTCTCAATACCCCCAATATTAATATTTCGACCATTGAGGATCCTATTGAGTATCGCATACCGCGTATCAATCAGACACAAGTTCGCCCCGATATCGGTTTTACATTTGCCTCCGGACTGCGCTCGTTAGTTAGGCAAGACCCCGATGTGATCATGGTGGGCGAGATTCGCGACCAAGAGACGGCGAGTCTTGCTATTAATGCGGCGCTCACGGGACACGAAGTACTCTCTACCCTGCATACCAATTCAGCAGCGGGGACGCTGCCCCGGCTTTTGGACATGCATGTAGAGCCGTTTTTGATTGCCTCAACGGTTAACGTCATTATTGCACAGCGTTTGGTGCGCCAGCTATGTCGCGACAAGGAAGAATATAAACTTTCGGAGGCAGAGTGGAAAGCGCTCCATAATGTTGTCGATATGGAGCACGTACTTACGGCGCTCAAAGAAGAAAAAATTGTTGGTCATACAACAACACTGAATGATCTCTCGTTTTTTCGCCCAAAACGTACCGATGAATGTCCCGATGGCTATTCGGGGCGGATTGGCATTCACGAAGTTGTACAATTAAGCCCGGCGATTAAAGAACTGGTCATCCGCCGCGCGAGCTCCGACGAAATTGAGCGCCAGGCAAAAGCGGAGGGAATGACGACAATGCTGGAAAACGGCATTATTAAATGCGTACAAGGCATTACTACCATCGAAGAAGTCCTCCGCGTGGTGAATGAATAGTGATAATCGCCGGAGCTTTTGTTACAATAACGGCATGCCACTATTTCATTATCGGGCGCGGACGGGACGCGGGGAACAAGTTGACGGAAACCGCGAGGCAACGGATCAATATGCGCTCGCGCGCACATTGCGGACCGAGGGCCTGACGGTTATTGCAATACATGAAGGAGAAGCAAAAGCGCGGCGCGATGTTCGCGACTATGCGCCGGTTTTTTTGCAACCATTGTTGTTCCCCATCAAACTTGAAGAAAAAATGAACTTTACCCGCAATATTGCGGTGATGGTTGGGGCTGGGCTTTCGCTCGCGAAGGCCCTTGAGGTTATGGCGCGGCAGACGCAAAATACGCGTTTCAAGAAAATTATCGCCGCAATGGCAGAAACGATAAAGAAAGGAAAGTCATTCGCTGACGCTATTGGCGAGCATCCTCGGGTGTTTCCCAAGTTTTATCAAGAAATGGTGCGCGCGGGAGAACGGTCGGGAAAACTTCAGGACTCTCTGAAGCTTATTGCTTTGCAGCTCCATAAGGATTATGCGCTCCGCCGCAAAGTGCAGAGCGCCATGATGTATCCCTTGATTATTATTGTCGCCATGGTCGGGATTGGTATTTTGATGATGATTTATGTCGTCCCGACTCTGGTAAGCACCTTTGAAGAGCTTAACGTTGATCTCCCGCGCTCTACGCAGTTTATTATTTTTGTGAGCAAATCGCTGGTGCAAAGCGGCCTCGTGTTCCTCGGAAGCATCATCGTGCTCGGGGCTGGGTTCTATCGAGGACTTCGCACATCGCGAGGGAAGCGGGTGCTTGATTGGCTGTTCGTTCGAGTCCCTATCATCGGTGGTATGACTATAAAATTTAATGCTGCGCGTACTTGCCGGACACTCAGTTCGTTGATTTCCTCTGGGGTAAATATTCTTGAGGCGCTTGAAATTACCAAAGGGGTTTTGCAAAATCATTTGCATCAAAATGTACTGGATCAAGCGCGAGAGAAAATTCAGCGAGGAGAAACGCTCGCCAACTCGTTTTTGTCGGCAGAGCGCCTCTATCCGCCGCTTGTGGGAGAGATGATTGCGGTTGGAGAAGAAACAGGGGAATTGTCTTCTATGTTGTTGCGTCTCGCGGTATTTTATGAAAACGAGGTAAGCGCAGAAACGAAAGACCTCTCAACGATTATTGAGCCGGTTTTAATGATTATCATAGGCGCGGTGGTTGGTTTTTTTGCTGTTTCTATGATTTCACCGATGTATAGTTTGGTCGCAGGATTATGAGAGGCATTACATT
This sequence comes from Minisyncoccota bacterium, assembly GCA_036517415.1. Taxonomy (GTDB): domain Bacteria; phylum Patescibacteriota; class Minisyncoccia; order UBA11713; family 2-01-FULL-45-33; genus DATDWI01. The sequence goes on along the minus strand of DATDWI010000106.1, from coordinate 5,721 downwards.
GTTAGAAATTATCATTGTGTTTGGTGTCCTTGCAATTGTTGCCACTGTTTTAGTTGGGGCACTGGTAGAATTTCGATCAACAAGTGCTGTAGTCGGAGCAAAAAGCGAAATTATCGGAATGCTCCGCGATGCGCGCGCACGCACACTTGCTTCTCGCAACAACACTAATTATGGCCTTCATTTTGAAGAAACACAGGCGGTGCTTTTTGAGGGCAATACATACAGCGCCCTGGCGCCCAGCAACGAAATATATCGATTGTATACTGCGCGTATTGCTGCGATTGTACTCGGAGGAGTATCGGATGTTGTTTTCGAGCGCCTTTCGGGCGCCGCTTCGGTGAACGGAACAATTGTTCTTTCGGCGACGCGCGATTCTTCAAAAACAGAGACCATCACGATTTTTCCTACGGGGCTGGTTGAGTAATTTTTATGGTATAATTCAAAAATGAGGCGAGGGTTTGGCGTTTTGGAAATTTTGGTTGCTTCTGCTGTTATTAGTACTGCGTTTGTTTCTTTGTTTTTTGTTTTTGTGCTGTCTCAGCGCGCTGTTTTTCGCGCTAGCGAAAAAGTTCGTGCCAATTTTATTGCTGAAGAGGGACTTGAGGTAATGCGGCATTTGCGCGACCGAAGCTGGGGCGCACATCTTGCCGGCCTTACCGCAGACACAAATTATTATCTTGCTTTTGATGCCGAAAACTCTGCGTGGGGCATTACCGCATCAAACCCCGGTTTGATTGACGGCGTTTTTGATCGCACCGTGCGCGTTACGCCGGTTATGCGCGATGTCGGCAGTGACGATGTTGTAGAATCAGGCGGCGTTGTTGACCCGGATACATGGAAGGTTGCTGTTGTGGTTTCGTGGAGCAGCAACCCGGTAAGCGCGGAGACCTATATAAACGATATGTTTGATAATTAAGTTCCATGAACCACAACCGCGGTTATACCATATTGGAGTTGCTCATTTACACGGCGCTTCTCGCATTATTGCTTGCCGTCTCTTCCGCTTCCGCGATTTCTCTCTATCGTCTGTTTGGTGTAACGCGCATTGAGCGGCAGATTGCGTTGGAGGGAGATACGGCAATGGAAGTTATAATCCGCGATATACGCAATGCGACATCAACCAATGTCTCTAGCGTTTTTGGGTCGCACCCAGGAACACTAGTCGTCGGAGATGTTCGGTTGTTTCTTTCTGGCGCCACGCTACAGCGGTCTGTGGGAGCGGGGGCGGCAGACGATCTTACGGCAAAAACACGCGCAACAAACTTTCTTGTTTATTACGCAACATCAACCTCATTTTCTAACAACGCAGAAATTATTACCGTTCGCGTGACGCTGGAAGCCGGGCGAGGATTCGCGGAGCGGTCTCGGAATTTCTTCGGGAGCGCAGTAGTACGAGGATCATATTAAAGATCAAAAATGAAAAATCAAAAATCAAAGATGCACATGAGGGGGCAGGCCCCGTCAGAAGTCCGTCCGATTCTATGGAGATATTATAATAGTATTGCGCGATTTCGCCTTACGGCTTTTATTTATAGGAAAACCGTTGTTCGCAAAAGACTTCTGACGGGGCAGGCAGCCGTTTTGGGGGTGTTGTTCGTTATGGCCGCATTGCTTGCGGCAACATTTGGTACTGCGGCAATCAGCATTACCGAAACGCGCGTCGCAGAGGAAAATACACGGTCCCGGAGGGCGTACTTTGCAGCAGAAGCTGGTATTGAAGATGCGGTATATCGAACGCTTCGCAACAAAAATCTTACTTCGTCGTTTGCTCTTTCTTTGAATAATGCGACGGCGATTACCACAGTTGCCGCGGTTGGGAATAATCGAACGATCACCGCAGAGGGAGAGAGCGCCAATGCCATTCGTGGGCTTCGGGTTGAGATGAAAGAGTCAACTGATGAAGTCCAATTTTTCTACGGCGTTCAGGTTGGTGATGGCGGCCTTGAAATGGAAAACAATTCTGTGGTAAATGGGAATATCTATTCCAATGGCAATGTTATTGGCAGTAATGGAGCTCGGATTACCGGAGATGTTATTGTGGCTGGCGGTATTAATGAAACGCCGAGCGTCGAATGGACAATCCATAACGACAATCAGTTTTTTGCTACCACATCATCGAATCGTGATATTGCACAATCTTTTGCTGCGACCGCTTCCGGCAAATTAAATAAAGTATCCGTGTATCTCGGCAAGGTGGGTAATCCAAGCTCAAACCTTACGCTTCGAATTACTGCTGATAACAACAATAAACCTTCTACAAGTGATCTTGTAAACGTCAATATTTCTCCTGCCTCGGTAGGCGTCACTCCTTCTTGGATTGATCTTTCTTTTTTAAGCCCTCCCAACCTGGTTAGTGGAACAAAATACTGGATTGTTCTTGATTACGGATCTAGTTCCGCTGCGAATTATTGGAATTGGCGCAAAGATACTTCTGATGGATACGGCGGGCAGACAGGAAAATACACAAGCAATTGGAGTTCGGGAAGCGCGAGTTGGACTAATGTGGGCGGGGATTTGGCGTTTCGGGTATGGATCGGCGGAGTCAATACGCGCATTGAAAATGTAGCCGTTGGCGATGCAGGCGCTGGAACTGGTATCGCGCGAGCGAACGCGTTTGTTAATGTAACGGTTCAAGGAAGCGCGTGCCCGAACAGCAACTGTATTATTGACAATCCATCGCGCATAGAGCTTCCTATTCCTGACGGTGTTATTCAGGATTGGAGAAACGATGCTGCTGTTGGCGGAATATGCGGAGTTCCCACATGCGACTCATCCGGTAATTATATGCTTACGAATAATGAGTCGGGAACGCTCGGCCCCGTAAAAATTTCTGGGAACCTTACAATTACGAATGGAGCAATACTTACGATGACCGGAATAATATGGGTTGCGGGCAACATCGTGCTTTCTAATAATTGCGGGGTCTTTCTGGATTCAAGTTATGGGGCGAACTCCGGCGTTATTCTTGCTGACGGCACTATTACGGTTTCGAACGGTTGTGTATTTCAGGGTTCGGGGGACCCCGATAGTTATATCATGGCGCTTTCTGCAAAAAACGCGCCGGCGTCTGAAGTTATTCGCGTGAGCAATAACGCCGTAGGAATTATTTATTATGCAAGCGGCGGGAAGCTCGAGCTTGAAAATAATGCGTCGGCAAAAGAAGCGGTCGCATATGCAATTGAATTAGAAAACAATACTACCATTACCTATGAGTCCGGCCTTGCTAATTTAAATTTTTCCTCCGGCCCAACGGGAGGATGGATTGTTGAATCGTGGCGCGAAATTGAGCCGTAGATAGATATCCATGCTATACTGAATATTGTATGACTCCTGCTTTTTTGCGCCTTCCTCTCTACGCGTTTGATCTCTCGGATCGTTCCTATAAGTATTTATTGCTTAAACCCCAGCGCAACACTTTTGTGGTGTCTCACTTTGGCGAAGGGAGCCTGCCCGCGGGAGTTTTGGAGAACGGAGAGATAAAACAAGCCGATTTGCTTGCCGCGTCCCTGCGCGATGTTTTTGCGCGCAACGAGATTGAATTCGTTAGTGTTTCGTTGCCCGAAGAAAAAGGATTTCTTAAATCTCTCCAAATGCCGCTGACGATGCGTGAAGACGAAATCGGTTCATCGTTAGCACTGCAGATTGAGGAACATGTTCCGTTGCCCGCACGCGAGGTCGTGTTTGATTATATTCTTGTCGGCAAGGACGGCGATCATTTTGATATTGTGCTTCGCGCATTTCCTCGATCTATTATGGAGTCATATATTACTGTTATTACAAAAGCAGGTGCGCTCCCCGTTCTGATTGAACCAGAATTAAGCGCAATGGTTCGGGCAATTGTGCCTCCTTCGTATACCGGCACGGGCATGCTGATTGATTGGGGGCAAACACGGACCAGTTTTGCTATTTTTCATCGTGGAGCGGTTCGTTTTGCCGCCACGGTTCCTATTAGCGGGGTAATGGTTACCGAAGCGATCGCAAAACACATGAAAATTAGTTTTGAAGAAGCGCTTCGTTTAAAGCGCACAAACACACACATTGCAATAACAAAAGAGAATATTGAGCGCGACGAAACAACACAAGCAATCGTACCTATCGTCAGTGCTATTCGTAAAGAAACCGAACGCTACATAGTATATTGGCAAGGGCGTTCCGATGTTGGCTCTTTGCCCGATCGGATTTATTTAACGGGCGGGGACGCGAATATACCAGGGCTGTCTGATTATTTCTCCGCAGAGTTGGGTATTACAACTACTGTTGCAAATCCATGGGAAAACGTTTCGTTCCCATCCTTTTATCTCCCCGATCTTTCCCGGCGAGACTCGCTTCGATATGCATCAACCATAGGGCTCAGCTTACAAGCCGCCGAATACAATACATTTTTATAAAAAATCCATGTTTCCGTCATTGCTTCCCCAAGAATATACAAAAGAGATACGCCGCGAGAAAATATTGCGCAGCGCCGTTGTCATGTTTGGTATTTTTGACATAACATTATTGTTCGGCATCGTGTTTTTGCTACCTTCGTATTTTGCGCTCACCTTTTCGCAAGACGATGTGGCGCGCCGGCTCCGGGTTCAGCAAGAATCGCTTGCGCGACAGAATGTACAGGCGCTCGAAGACGCTATACGCCGAGTTAATACACTTGCGATATCGCATCAACGCAACGAATCGCGCCGCAAGTCAGTTGCACCGCTGTTATTGCGCCTTGCCGCGGCAGATATCCGCGGCGTCGCGCTTCGCACCGCGCATCTTTTTGAAGACAAGACGGGCGCTTTCGTTGTTTCTTTGCAAGGCAACGCGACAACGCGAAATGCATTTCTTGAGTATATACAAAGCTTGGAAAACGCTGACGGGGTTGCTGTAGTGCGGTCGCCGGTTGATAATCTGCTGCGCGAAACCGATGTTTTATTTAGTATTGAGGTGGTCCTCAATAAGGAATTTTATTCTTATGTTGCAAACCCATAAAAAAACACTGCGGTATGCAATCATACTGCTTACGCTGTTTCTGCTGCTCGGCGGATCAATGACTTTGTTGTATCAACGCGTTGTTTTAGCAAGCGCTGCAGTTAAAGAAGCAGAGGGAGCCATCGCGGTTCTTGAGTACAAAGAGCGAGGCATCGGCAATAATAAAAGAGGGCTCGAGGAGCTGAGTACTCATCTTACGGCACTTGAAGAGTCCTTTGTTTCTCAATATACATTTGTTCAGTTCGTGGAGTTGCTGGAGCGGCTTGCGCAAGAAACGGGCGTGGTGTTTCGGGCACAAGGAGCCGCGCTTCCTCTTTCAGCTTCCCCGAAAGAAAAAACATCTTTGCGTTTTGAGATACAGGGTAATTATGCGGAGCTTGTTCGGTTTTTTATCTTGCTTGATGCCATCCCATACGCCGGTTTTGTCGAAGATATGCGTATAACGCCGTTGGGAAAAGATGCTGAGGCGCTTCGCGCGTCTGTTACTTTTACCATTTTTAATTTTTCTCCAACACCATGAACATGCGCACCATATTCGCCGCACTGGTATCGAACTACAAAAATGCTTTAACTAAGAGGCACCGCGTTCGGCTCGCATACGTTTGGTATAGCGAGCTGGCAATCGGGGTTTTGTTATTAATCGCGGCATTGGGTTTTGATTTTTTGGCGTATCGTTCTTTGGTAGCGGCGTCTCCCGAGCTTCCACAAGAAGAGATTCAAAAAATTATTACGCTTGATGAGCGCGCGGTTAAA
>DATDWI010000105.1:0-7341 GCA_036517415.1 Minisyncoccota bacterium | reverse complement strand
GGTTCGGCGTTTGTTGTTGACCCATCCGGTATCGTACTGACCAACAAACACGTCATTGCAGATAAAAAAGCGCGCTATGCCGCCGTTATCGGAAAAGACCGTTACGAAATGGAAATTGTCGGCACAGATCCTCTGGCCGATATTGCAATCATTAAACTCAAAAGCCCTCCGAACAATCTCTCGGTCTTGACGCTGGGAAATTCAAAAGACATCAAACTCGGACAAGCGGTGATTGCCATCGGCAATGCGCTGGGTGAATTTCAAAATACCGTGTCCGTCGGCATCGTTTCGGGATTGTCTCGATTTTTAAGCGCGGTCACTGATCTTGAGGGCCATCACGAACGCCTGCGGGGACTTATTCAAACCGATGCTGCCATCAACCCCGGAAATTCCGGAGGTCCCTTGATAAATCTTCACGGAGAAGCGATTGGGATTAACACCGCCGTAGTTTTTGGCGCGCAAAACATCGGATTTGCAATCCCAATTGATCGCGCTAAGCGCGACCTTGAAGCCATCAAGGCCCAAGGGTATATCCGCACGCCATTTTTAGGCATACGCTACATCTTGCTCAATAAAAAAATTAAAGAGCATTTTCGTCTGCCGGTAGACCAGGGGGCGCTGATCATGCGCGAAGGACTACCTCATGACCATGCGGTACTTCCCGGAAGCAGCGCGGCGCACGCGGGACTTCAAGAGCATGATATTATTTTGGTCGCGAACGGCAAGAATATCACCAATGAACAAACGCTCGAGGATATTCTCGATGAGTGCGCGGTCGGCGACAATCTGGAACTTCGAGTGCTACGCAAAGGCAAAGAACTCGCCGCCAGCGTCACCCTTGAAGATCGCAGCAAATTTAGCTAACAATTGACAAGCCGGGCTTGTCAATTGTTAGTTCACAATCCCGCTAATCATGGCGCCGGTGGTGTACGCGACGATGGCGGCAATACCGCCAATAAATAACATCTCAAAGCCAGACCAGAACCAGTTTTTGTATGTGACGACCGTCCGCAACGAACCAACCGAAAAAAGAGCCAAAGCGGTTGCCAAAACCGAAACGCCAAAAACGCTCTCCCCTACACCCATAATCATATAGGGCGCGAGGGGTAAAAGACCCGCCGTGATAAATACCACAAATGTAATCTCCGCCGCGCCTTGCGGATTTGTTTGCGGCATATTTTTTTTGTAACTATCGCGCTCCAAATACTCTTCTTGCGACTTCGTGCCCAAATAATCAGATACTGCCATTGAAAATCCGTCTGCAAGCAAATTCGCTATACCCAATACCAAAACAATCCGCGGCGCAAGGCCGGCGCCCGCAACGCCTGCAACCACCGCAAAGGTAGTAATAATCCCGTCATTTGTGGCATACACTATGTCTTTGAGATAAATAATTTTCATAGTAGTTACACGATAACATAAAACTCCGATTACTCGGAGCCTTTGTGGGTTTTCGTTGTCATACCGCTCTCCTGAACTTGCTTCATAGAGCGATACAGAAGCAATATATGACGCAGAATCGCGACGTGATCTTTATGTAATTTCTCAAAATCTGTCCCCTCCTCTAAAAGTTCTTGAGTAAACGTTTCAAGGAATACGGCCATTTTAGGAAAAATATTTTCAAAGTTTCCAAGAAGTTCTGCGACTTCGCTCGCTTCTCCGCTGCGCTCCATGCGTGACATCGTATCCATAAAATACGGATTTTGGGCAAGCTGCTTGGCGGTACGACTATGGCGTACTTCATCAACTACTCTTTCTGCTGCTTTAATTTCTGCATCAACAACGCGGCGCTCTCGTAGCTCTCTTTCATCATCTTCAGACAACATCAGCCGCCCCTCCATATCTTTTGTATCTTCTGAAGTATTCTCCTGCATACTATAGAGCAAATGAGTAAAACATCAAGAGCGTGCTTGTTGGTCTATTAAAGAGCAATACGCTCGATGATCGCTGGCGCGAGAGGGCGATTATTCGTATCAACCGGGCTATCCGCAATCGCATCCACAACCTCCATTCCTTCAACGACGTTTCCAAAAATGGTATATGCGTGTTTTAACGTCGGGTCATCGCGGTGCATAATAAAAAATTGGCTACCGTTGGTGTTGGACCCCGCGTTTGCCATTGCCACAACGCCGCGTCGATATCCGTCTTGATAACTTTTCGTTGCTGGATTCAGTTCGTCTTCAAACTGGTAGCCGGGCCCGCCCGTTCCCCACAGAGATATCTTGGTGTCGTCTTTCGTCAGCGGGTCTCCTCCTTGAATCATAAAATCCTTGATCACCCGATGAAATTTTACGCCGTTATAAAAACCTTCCTCTGCAAGTTTAATAAAATTAGCAACCGCCTTGGGCGCATCGCTTTGGTATAATTCGATCACAATAATTCCGTGATTGGTTTCAATGCGCGCTTTCTGCGTTAACACCGTGTTTGTAGTATCCATCAAAAAAATCCCATATGTAAGTGCTGCAATAATAATTATAATGCCGACGACAACAAAAATCCTGTTCATGGTATCATCATACCACACAACTATCCGCGCGCAATCAACATCCAAACATAGAGACAATACATTGCGATAAATAGAGTTCCTTTCTTTCGCGTAAGCGTATTGCGCGTGCCCACATACATAGACAGCAACAGCGTCAGCGTTGCAACAAGCGTGATCATGGTATCGCGGGAGAGCGTTTGTTCAACCACCATGGGGCGTGCAAGGGCGCTTACGCCAACAATCATCAAAAAATCAAAAATATTTGATCCAATAATGCTGCCGACCGCAATGCCGGTCTCGCCGCGATAGGCGGCGGTTGTGGCAACCACCAACTCCGGCAACGAAGTTCCCATACCGACCACGGTAAGCCCAATAAACGCTTCGCTCATACCGATGAGCGCGGCAAATGCTGCGGCACCCTCAATAACCCACTTCGCCCCAAGCAACACGCCCACAAGCCCCGCAATCATCATGCCAAAAGCGATCGGAAACGTAAGAAGGCGAGAAATATGTTCTTTGCTGTTATCCTCGTTGCTCGCGAAGCGCAACGCGTAGAATAGCCATGCCGCAAACGCGGTAAGCAACAACGCGCCATCCGCTCTCCCAATGACCATGTCGGTCTTCGCGATCGAAACAAATATCAATACAACAAAAAACAAAACCGCAACAACGTTCCACAATAAATCTTCCTCTATCCACTCTTGAAGAAACACGATGGGGCGAACGACTGCCGCAAGCCCCAAAATAAATAAAATATTAAATGTATTGCTCCCTACGATTGTGCCGAGCGCGATGTCGCTTTTGCTTTGTAGTAAATTTGCCAAAAATGCAATACTAAACTCGGGGATAGATGTCCCGATGCCAACGATGATAAGTCCGATAACCATAGAGGAAATCTTAAAATGGCTTGCAATCCACCGCGCGCCTTCCACAAGCCAATTCGCCGCTTTAATGAGGATATAAAATCCGATGAAAAACAAAATGTAGGTCATATAATATGTTTTCGAAATAGCCACTTACTTAACTCAACCAGAATAATGTTAAGCGCGCCGATGCCCACAACGCCCACCAACCACCAAAACGGCAGAGGCGTTGTTCCGAGTATCGCGCCGAGCCGCGGCACATACAACGCCGCAAGCGTCAGCAACAACCCAACCCCCGCTCCCACTACCAGATAAGGATTGGTGAAGGGATTGTAGCGTATAATGCTGGTTTTCAAACTCCGTAGAGAAAACGCCAAAAAGAGCGTGTAACTTGCGAAGCTGGCAAAAATAAACGTCCGGACGATATCCCCATCAAACCCGGCGCGCAACAATACATAGTAAAGCACAAACAAAAATGCAGACGTCAAAAAACCAATGCCGAATATCAAAAAACGCATCTGACGATCAAACAAATCCTTCTCGAGCTTGCGCGGTTTTTCGTCAAGATCATCAATGCCGCGTTCAAACGCAAACGCAAGCGCCGGAAAACTGTCAGAAAAGAAATTCACGAAAAGAATCTGCAACGCATTCAGCGGCAGAGCAAGTCCAGCAAGAATCGCGCCGCCGATTAATAAAATCTCATCGAGAGAATTGGAGAGAAGATACACAATAACCTTTCGGATATTGTCAAGAATAGTCCGTCCTTCTTCAATAGCCGCTACAATGGTCTCAAAATTATTATCCAAAATAACCAAATCCGCCTGGTTTTTTGTAACATCTGTCCCAGACCCCACCGCAACGCCAATATCTGCTACCGCAAGCGCGGGTGCGTCGTTAATGCCATCCCCAGTTACCGCAACCACAGCGCCAGTCTCGCGAAAAAGCTGGGTCAACATCAATTTCTGCTCCGGCGTCACCCGCGCAAATACATTAACATAGGCAAGACGGTTTTTTAATTCGTCGCGGTCAAGATGTACCAAATCATCTCCAGTTAAAAGCTCGTTTTCGCCATGTGCAATATCGAGGTCTCGAGCAACAGCAAGCGCTGTTCCCCTATGATCGCCAGTCACTATAATCGTGCGGATTCCTGATCGGCGAATGCGCAAAATTGCATTTTTGACCGTCGGGCGCAGCGGATCGCGAAACGACAAAAGACCGCGGAACTGATAATGGAGAAACTGATGCTGCCACTCTTTGGTATCATGTTCATGAAACGGAATAAGTTTTTCATACCCAGCGGGTACTTCTTTAGACACAACGCCTAAAATGCGCTCACCGGCAAATGCGCGCGCGGTAACCTCTTGGAGAATACGTTCGCGCAACGGCAAAGAAATATCCGCAAAGTCCAAAACAATTTCGGGAGCGCCCACGATAACCAACCTGGTACGCGACTCTCGGCGAAACAAACTTACGGAAAACTTATTGGTAGAATTAAAGGGAAGCAAATCAATACGCTGCGATTTTTTTTGCGCCTGCGGCAGCAGAACATCATTGCGCGCAGCTCCTTGCACCAATGCGATTTCCATAGGTCTGCCGATCACCTTCCAGTCAGCAACAGACTCTTCTGGATTTTCAATAAGCACATCAACGTTCATCAGCGCATCGCTCAATAACATTCGTTTCTCATCCGAAAATACAATATCAGAAAGCTCCATTTTTGCTTGTGTCAACGTTCCGGTCTTATCGGTTAAAATAATGTTCGTAGAGCCAAGTGTTTCTGCAGCAAGAAGTTTCCGCACAATACCCTTACGGCGCCCCAAACGCTCTACGCCAACAGCTAAGATTACCGTAAGCGCGATGGGCAAACCTTCGGGAACCGCGGACACCGCGACCGCTACCGATATCAAAAATATATCAAAGAGTTTAAACCCGCTTAAGAGACCGAAGAAAAACATTCCCGCAACCAAAATGCCGAGAGCCAACCCCGCGCGCGCAGAAAAACGATCCATCGCATGCTGCAATGGCGTGCGCTCTTGCTTGCGCGCACCTACAAACGCAGCAATCTTGCCAAATTCCGTGTACACACCGGTTGCCACAACCACTGCCTCCGCCATTCCTTCTGACGCCAATGCTCCGCTAAATATCATATTGCTCCGGTCGCCAAGCATGGTGGCAAGCTCAACTGCCAAGACCACTTTATGCACCGGCAGGGATTCCCCAGTTAAAATTGCTTCATCAACAACAAAATTGTTGGCAAATACAATGCGCCCATCTGCAGGAATGCGGTCTCCTTGGTTAACGCGGATCACGTCCCCCGGAACAAGTTCTGATGCGTCTATTTCATATTCGCGACCCACGCGACGCACCCGGGAACGAGTACGAATATAGCTTTTAAGCACTCGCAACACGTGCTCCGTCTTGTGCTCTTGATAAAATCCGAGACAGGCGTTTACCAAAATTGCCGCCGCGATCACTCCTGTTTCAATCCACTCACCTAAAAACGCGGTCGCAAGCGATGCAATAACTAAAATAACAATCAGTGGGCTTTTGAATTGATTGAAAATAAGCGCGAGTTGTGTAAATCTTCGTCCTTCGGGAATTTCGTTATACCCAAACGCATGCAATCGCGCCGCCGCTTCCTCTTCGGTAAGTCCATCACGAGAGGTCTTTAAAAAACGAAGTGCGTCTTCGATACTCAACGACCAAAATGGCTGAACAATATCTTCGTGCGCAAGAGCTACTGTGTGCTCTGCTGGTAACACGCTCATGATAATTTATAGTAGCACGGGCGTACTAATTCATGCGAATGCCAGTGCCAAACAGAAAACGAGTGAATTTATTTTCAGTTTTATGAGGAAGCGCGTTGAGAAAATAGCGCGTTGCGGTAATAGCGGTAAACATACTTACCACAATACCGAGCGATAACGTGAGCGCAAACCCGCGCACTAAACTTGTCCCAAACCAGTAGAGAATTGCGGCGGTAATCAAACTCGAAATATTTGAATCGCGAATCGATGTCCATGCCCTTTTAAATCCTTCAGCCATCGCGAGCCCCAGTGGTTTCCCCAGTATGCGCTCTTCTTTCATGCGCTCAAAAATTAAAATATTCGCGTCAACCGCCATGCCCACCGATAAAATAAATCCCGCGATCCCCGCAGACGAGAGGGTGACCGGAATTAATTTAAACAAAAGCAAGGTAAGCGCGCCGTAGACCCCGAGCGCCACCACGGCAACGATCCCCGAAAGCCGATACCACAACACCATAAAAATCATCACCGCGATAGTGCCGTAAATTGCCGCAATTAAGCTTCTTGAGAGCGCCTCGTTCCCCAAAGACGCCGCTACGCTCTGCTGGGAAATGAGTTCGATAGGCACCGGCAAGGCGCCCGTGTTAAGATCGCGCACTAATTCTTTCGCCTCCGGCAACGTAAAGCGCCCTGTAATTTGCGCTTGCCCGCCGCTGATTTTTTGTTGTACCACTGGGCTACTGATGGGAAAGCCATCGAGAAAAATCGCAAGTGGGAGACCAACATTGCGCTCGGTAATTTCTTCAAAAATTCTCGCGCCCTCATCATCAAAACGAAGAGCAATAGATGGCTTGCCGGTGTTGGAATCAAATTCTATTGCGGAATTTTTAAGATATCGCCCGGTAAGTTGTGTTGGTATAAAACTTGTAAAATTTACTGGCTGTTCGTCGTTTTTTTGCGACAACAATTCGCGCGCCTCATCATTTAATTCCCGAAACTCCAAAAATGGAGTCGCGCCAATAATACGAATTGCTTCTTTAATATCAAAAACGCCAGCAAGCTCTACAATAAGACGGCGGTCTTGACCTACGCTTTGCGTCTGCACCAATGGCTCCGAAACGCCAAATGCATTAACGCGCCGCTCAATGACATCGCGCAAGCCATTCATTGCGTCTGATACTTCGCCAAATCCCAAAGCAGACGTGTCAGCTTGATATACCAAGTGTGCCCCACCTTGCAAATCAAG
>DATDWI010000104.1:0-18568 GCA_036517415.1 Minisyncoccota bacterium | reverse complement strand
GCGGTGTCCTGGACCGGGCTAGACGACGAGGCCACCCGATGTAGTATACAATGACATTTTCCGGAAGAAAAAACTACCCCAACGATGGGGCAGCGCACGGTCAATCTTTATTGGTCTTCTTGTAGATAACCAGAAAGCATTTTTTTTGCAAGCTTATGACGATATTTATCCCGTTAGAAAATACCATCCGGCTTGCCAGAGGGTTGTTCCAAATTTTACGAACACGGGGTTTAATATCTCGTGTGAGTTTTCTAACGGGATTTATTTAAACCAGCGAGGTTTATTTGATATATTTTCGCATCTCTTTTTGAAATGCGGCGGTGTTTTTGTGTCCGTGCGATTTTACTGCATGATAGATCGCGATGGGCAGCACCTCGCTCATGGCGCCGCTGATCGTCAGAGAGCATTTCTTTTTTGAAGGATACTTTCTGCAGTCGGCAGTTATCCGTTTTTCTTTTTTTGCCATCGAAGTGTAAAAAAAATTATGTTTCTGTATTACGACCTGTCTTTCAGTTATAGCATAGCACGCTCTATATGTGCTTTTAAATTTGCATTCGGAAGGGGAGGGATGCGGTCACAAATATTTTTCTGCTGAAAAATTTTGCGACCCCGTCTCGCGCCGTCGCGCTGCGACTTTCGAATCCTCACACGCGCTGCGCCTGCTCGCATGTTCCGCTTCCTCAATTTCACTTCGTTCAATTTCGGAAGGGGAGGGATTCGAACCCTCGTGGGGTTTTTGAGACCCCCACGGTTTAGCAAACCGTTCCGTTTAGCCACTCCGGCACCCTTCCCTGTCAAACCAAAACTGTTTGTACTGTACCATGCGTAGACAAAGAAAAAAAGCGCCTGCATTATGGCGCTCCGACAGATTTTTTGAAGTTTTGAAAATTTAAGATTTAATATACCAAAGAGCAAGGCCAATAAATGCCAGCATCCCAATGATTTCACCATAGCGAATGAGAGCGGCATAACACTGTTCGGATGTACTCATCGCGCCGATCCTTTTCTTGCGACCCTCCCCCATAATAGGGAAGTTTGGGTAACTATACAAGCTGCTGCGCCAGCTCGCGTTCGCCCACCTCGCTTTGCTCGGATAAACGCTGCGCCAGCTCGCGTTTATCCATGTGCTACGACGAATCCGATTATGGTTGAAATGCCGGCTTTCTCAAGCGTACGCGACGCCTCAAAAAGCGTCGCACCAGTGGTGGCAACGTCATCAACGAGAATTATCGAAGTCCGACTTCCATAGGTGCTATTGAAGTCGGACTTCGATACCGCAAATGCTCCGGTTAAATTTTTAAGTCGTTCTTCGCGGCTTGCAATGCGAGCTTGCGGCTCTGTATCAATGGTTTTGATAAGCACATCGGCAATCATGGGTGCGCCGATTTCTTTGGCAAATACGCGCGCAATGAGTAACGCTTGGTTAAACCCCCGAGAGCGTTCTTTGTTTGGATGGAGCGGGATGGGAACGACGACATACTCGAAGTCCGGCTTCGAAGTATTCGAAGTCCGACTTCGAACGTTGCAAAAGACCGCATAAAATTTTTGTGCCAACAGTTTACCTAATCGCTCTGCAAGCTCTTTGCGCTTTTTGTATTTGAGTTGCCCGATGGCTTCCCGCAGCGCTTTGTCGTACGGCCCGGCCCAATAAATTTTTTTAAGCGCCTTTGGGGTTTTTGCGCGGCATGAGCCCGGGCAGAACGAGCCGGTTGTGCGGCGCGCACCGCAGACAAAACAGCGAATCCATGGTTCAAAGCTTTGCTGTGCGCACAAGACGCAGAGCGTTTCGTGCGGTTTTTTGCAGCCCGCGCACCGCCGAGGGATAATACAATCAGCGATGCGTGCAAAAATATTGGCAACGCTTTTATGATATCGCGCCATATGGTACTATAGTAAAACACGAAATGAGTATTTTTTCTATCCCCCAAGGATTGCATATACCTGAGTCGCTTTCTTTTTTGTTCAAAGAGAGCGGTATTTTGGGTATTGATATCGGGTCTTCTTCCATTAAAGTGGTACAGCTCAAAAAAGAGAAAGAGCGGGCAACGCTCGAGACGTACGGCGAACTTTCGCTTGCGCGCTACGCGCGGGGTGGCGAAGGCAGGGGATCGGTTGTGTTGGTGCAAGAAAAGCTGCAACAGGCGCTGGGGGATGTTTTGCGAGAATCGCAGGCAAAAGCGTCGCGCGCGGTTGTTTCTTTGCCGCTTCGCAATAGCTTTGTCACCGTTATGCCGATGCCGGAGTTGAGCCAAAAAGAACTCAAAAACGCGGTGCTCTATGAGGCGCGTAAATACATCCCTATTCCTCTCGCCGAGGCGACTATTGATTGGTGGGTTCTTCCGCCGCAGGCAACCGATACGGAGTCAACGGGGTTGGGGTCTCCAAAACGGCCGTTCATTACCGTTTTGTTAGTTGCGGTACCCAACGATGTTATTGATCAATATCAAAAGCTCTTGAGTAGTGTCAATGTCAAACTCGAAGCGTTTGAAATTGAGTCTTTTGCGTTAGCGCGCGCAGCGGCTCACGCCGAAGCTGGTACGGTTATTGTGGTTGATATGGGAGCAACAAGCACCAAAGTTGCGATCGTGGATGGCGGCGTTGTGCGCGCTGCACACAGTATCTCGCAGGGCGCATGGGGTTTAACACAGGCGCTTCAACAGTCATTAGGGCTTGACTTTGAGCGCGCCGAGATGCTGAAGCGCGAATTCGGCATTATTCGCCGGCCGGAAACACAGGGAGCGGTTTCTGTCCTTGAACCGTTGGTGGATGCCATTGCGCTCGAAACCGAACGCTTTATTTTGGAGTGGAAACGAAACGGCGGCCGCGGAATTTCGCGCGCGGTGTTGGCAGGCGGCGGAGCATTGTTGCGCGGCGTGGATGATATATTTGTAAAAAAACTCGGCGTTGAAGTGATTATTGCAAATCCATTTTCGCGCGTCATGTATCCCGCATTTTTGGAGCCATCGCTCAAAGAAATCGGCTCCGTGTTCGGCAACGCCGTTGGCCTCGCCCTGAGAGGGTTTTAGCTCCACCTGCCTTGTGTGTGCGTGTGTGTGGATAACCCTCATCGTTTTTGCCATACGGCCAAAATTCAAAGAACTTGCTAAAGTAAAAATGTTTTTATGTTACACAACTTCGTAAAAGGAAGAGTTTATGTCTTTATAGATGCTGAAAATGTGTTTTACTCCCAGCGAACTTTGGGCTGGAAACTTTCCTATCAAAAGCTGATAAGCTACCTCAAAAAAGAGTGTGGTGACGAGATGAAATGTTTTATTTACAGCGGCAGGGATGAGTATAACGCGAAGCAGTTGAAGTTTTTGGATATGCTTGAAATAAACGGCTACATCGTCCGCACAAAAGTAATAAAGAAAATTAAAAACCACGAAGGCGGCTATCACTGGAAAAACAACCTTGATATAGAGCTTGCGTTTGAGATGGATGACACGAAAGACAAATATGATACTGCGGTATTGATTTCAGGAGACAGCGATTTTGCTATGCCGATTGATAGGATTAAGAAAGCAGGAAAACAAATTATCGTAATATCCACAAGAGGTCATGTCTCCAAAGAGTTGCTGGAAAGGGCTAAATTCCTTGATTTGCGTAAAATAAAGGAGGAAATAAGCCAGAAATAAAAAATCTGGAGCTGTCCCGAAAGACACTCCAGAGTGTTATCACATTGTCAGTATAGCAAACCAGCAAACCCTGTCAATAATTTGCATGTGTGGATAACCCTCGTCGTTTTTGCCGTATTTGCTCCGTGAGCAATATGGTATAATACATAACGATGGCTGAGGCATCATTGATACCCAAAAAACTCCCTTTCGCGTCATCGCCGTTGGGGGCGGGGCTTGGGATTTTCTTTCGAATCGGATTTGTTTTTTTTGTCGTTGCCGTTTTGGCAACCGGTGGCTTGTTTTTATATCGCACGCTTTTGGTCAGCAATCTTACTAAGCAGCGCGATGCGCTTGCGCAGCTTGAGTCGCAATTTCCTGTTGCGGATATTGAACGGCGAGAGGAAGTTGCGCGCGCGATTGAGGCGTCCAAAACATTGCTGGATGCGCACGTACGCCCGTCGCGCATTTTCCCGCTTTTGCAAAACAATACGCTTCCCGCCGTCTTTTTCAGCACGTTTTCTTATGCCGAAACAGATCGCGCAATAACGGTGTCGGGCGATGCGCCGAGTTACCAGGCGGTAGCCCAGCAGGCAAGCATTTTTGAGTCGCTCGAAGAAGTAGCAAGCGCAACGTTTTCCAATCTCTCGCTTACCAATCGCGGTACGGTGAATTTCAACCTCAAAATTATTCTTACAAGCCCAATATTATGAAAGCAGGAGTAACTATTCTTCTGTGCGTTGCAGGGTTTTTGTTTCTCGGCTGGATCGGGCGGCCGCTTTGGGACAACATAGTGCTGTTGCGCGCCGAGATCAACCGTGTCAATAGCGCGCTCTCTGAGTTGGAGCAGAGCAAACAAGTTCAACAAGATCTTATTGCCGCGTACAACACTATTTCTGATCGAGAGCTTGATCTTTTGCTGAACCAGCATCTTCCGGCAAAAACCGATACCGGCACGTTGCTGATTGCGCTTGAAGACGTGGCGCGTCGGCATAATGCAGTGATTAATACTATTAGCTTCAAGGAAGCGGTTTCTATGCAACCGCAGACTACTGCGCAGCGCCAACGCGCCGCGCTGGCTACGGTATCCGAGCAGCAGCCGATGGTTGAAAAACTCGCGTTTACGCTTTCTCTTTCCGTTTCGTACGAAGATTTTAAAGCGTTTTTAGAATCACTGGAATCGCACGTCCGCCTTATTGATGTCGAATCCATTTCGTTTAGTGGTGGAACCGCGCGAGGAGTTTATACGGTGTCGTTAGCCGCTAAAACCTATTATCGAAAATGAACAATACGCTGTGGGTTATTATTATTGTGCTTTTGGTTGCCTCTATCGGCGGGGCGTATTGGTATCGCACGGCGCTTGAAGAACCCGCCCGCTTGCCGCAAGAGCCCACCGGATCGGCGCTGGAATTAATTGAGCGCATCGAGCGCATTAAACTTGACACTGCATTTTTTAAGGACCGTCGGTTCTTGGACCTTATTCCATTTGAGCCGCCATCGCTCGACATTCCACGAGGGAATTTTCGTCCATTTGCGGTCGGCGAGGCCCGCCTGTCGGACGGGCAGAACCGCGCGTCGCGATAATATTTTTATTCATTATGCCAAAGCGAGTTTTGGATGTGCTGATTGAGTCAGGAGCATTGACTGCCCCTGAAGCAAGCGCGGTACGTAAAGAAGCGGCGCAAAAAAAAATTTCTATTGAAGAAGCGCTCTTGAACCGAGGGTTTGACGAAGACCTTGTTGTACGCGCGCGATCCGAAGTTCTGGGGATTCCCGTCTTTTCGCTCAAGAACAAAAAGGTGCCCTTTGATGCGCTGAAGTTTATTTCTGAAGAGAGTGCGCGGCACTATCAATTTGTTCCCCTCGGACAGGAGGGCACGACGGTGTTAGTGGGGATGGTTGATCCCGATAGCATTGTGGCCAAGGAAGCTCTTAATTTTATTACCGCGCGCACCAATCGCCCGCTGAAAGTGTTTCTTATTTCTCGGAAAGATTTCTCTTCTGTGCTTGATGAATATAGGGGGATTTCCGGAGAAGCAAATAAGGTTTTGGATGAATTAGAATCCGCGTTTACGCAGGAAGAATTTCTTGCTTCTCGAAAAGCGGTAGAGCAAGAATCGGTTTTTGTCGAGGATGCACCGATTACGAAAATGGTGGCAGTGATTTTGCGCCATGCTACGGAGGGCCGCGCTTCCGATATCCACATTGAACCGACGCACAATCAATTACGGGTTCGGTTTCGCGTTGACGGCATTTTGTATACCAGCCTACTGTTGCCAATCAATGTACATGACGCGATTGTTTCTAAGGTAAAGATTTTAACGAACATGCAGCTTGATGAAAAACGGAGACCGCAGGACGGGCGATTTTCTACTCATATTGAAGATCGCGAGATTGATTTTCGCGTCTCTACCTTGCCGACGTATTTTGGTGAAAAAGTTGCAATTCGTATTCTCGATCCTCGCACCGGCATTCATACGCTTGACGACCTGGGGCTTGAAGGGCGCAACCTCGAACTTATTCGCGACGGGCTCAAGCGCCCATATGGCCTTATATTGATTACCGGCCCTACGGGTTCGGGAAAATCGACGACGTTGTATGCGATGTTGAGTTTGCTCAATCAAGAACGGTGGAACGTGATAAGCTTGGAAGATCCTGTGGAGTATTCTGTCGAAGGAGTTAATCAGTCGCAGGTTCGTCCGGAGATCGGATATGACTTTGCGGAGGGGCTCCGCAATATCTTGCGCCAGGATCCGGATGTCATTATGGTAGGCGAGATTCGCGATAAAGAAACTGCTCATCTTGCAATCCACGCGGCGCTTACGGGGCATCTGGTGCTTTCCACGCTCCATACCAACAATGCTACCGGAGTTATTCCGCGACTGATTGATATGGGAGTTGAGCCGTATTTAATCGCGCCGACACTGGCGCTAGCGGTCGGCCAGCGCTTGGTGAGAACACTCTGCCCGGAATCTAGGGAAGAAATTCCGGTGGAAGGAACATTGCGGCAAAAACTTCTTGAAGAAATTCGCGCGATGCCCGCGGGCACACGCAAAGACCTCGAACTTCCGCCGGTTATGTATAGCGCAAAACCATCGAGCGTTTGCCCCAAAGGCACGCGCGGGCGGATGGCTCTGTTTGAAGTTTTAATGATGACGAGGGAGCTCGAGCGGATTATCGTGAGCGATTTTTCTAAAGAAAAAATTGAAGAGGAAGCTCAGCGCCAAGGGATGCTGACTATGCATCATGACGGTATTTTGAAAGTATTAGAGGGCAAAGTTGGACTCGAAGAGTTATCCGAGGTAACATAAAGACATGAAGGAAGTACCCAAAAACACTGGATTTACTATTATTGAGCTTATGGTGGTGATTGCAATCATTGGTCTTATTGCCGCGGTGGCTTTAGGTTTGTTCTCTCGGCCGAAGGCAAATAGTCGCGACGCGCGAAGAGAAAAAGACATGAAAGAGGTTAGCACCGCGCTCGGTCTTTATATTAATCAGGTTGGCACCTATCCTATTTGTACGTTGGGCTCGTTGGTTGATGCCGCGGCATGCAGCGGCGAATCACTTGAAACCATCCTTCGCGCCGGAGGTGCTGTGAGCGCAACACCCCACGATCCGCTTGACAATGGCGATTGCACTGGTTTTAGCGCATCGTCGTTTCGATATTGTTACGAGTCGGTTGCAGGAACAGAATACGCGCTCTATTATCATTTAGAAACCGATACCATAAATAATCCTTCGGGTTCGCTGGTTGGCAATGGATGGTACGCCATTACTCCATAACGTGTTATTATTTAAATTATCGTCGTATGGAATATCCACAAAAAATTTTAATTGTTGACGATGACGAATTTTTGCTCGATATGTATGTGCTTAAGTTTAAAGAAGCCGGCTTCGAGGTTGAAATCGCGCAAAATGGAGAAGAGGCCATTGAGAAGGCCAAAACGCTCAATCCCGACGCGATTTTGCTTGACATTGTAATGCCAAAAATTGACGGATTTGAAGTACTCCGCAGATTTAAAAAGGAAAACATCGCGCCTGGTGCTGTAATTTTTATTCTTTCTAATCTAGGCCAAAAAGAAGACACCGAGCGTGGTTTGGACTTGGGAGCGGTAGATTATATTGTCAAAGCTCATTTTACACCATCCGAAGTCGTAACGCGGGTCAAAGGAATTTTAGAAAACCGATCCGTGCAGCAGTAAGCATCATAATCTTTTTATGGAATACACGAAGTTTCTCGAAGACCTTATTACCGACACTGCAAAAGAAAACGCTTCCGACTTGCACATAAGCGCGGGGCGCCATCCGGTACTGCGCGTAGCAGGCCAGCTTATTTCACTCAGCCGCCACCCCATTGTAACGCCAGATGACGCCAGTGCTCTGTGCGAACTTATTTTAGGAAAGGAGCATTTTGCGGTTTTTCACAAAACACGCGACTTCGATTCTTCCTATGCATTCAAAGATAAAGTTCGTTTTCGGGTGAACGCGTACTACCAAAAAGGATATATCGGTGTTGCGCTTCGTATGATTCCCGTTAAAATCCCCGCTCTGGAAGAACTGAATTTGCCACCGGTACTTCTTGAGTTTACACACCACGAACAAGGATTCTTTTTGGTGGTAGGGCCAACAGGACATGGCAAATCAACGACGCTCGCGTCGTTGATTGATGTAATAAATCACGCCCAAACCAAGCGCATTATTACCATTGAGGATCCCATCGAATACCTCTTTACGCCAGATCGTTCGTTGATTGATCAACGCGAAGTGGGGTCTGATACCAATGACTTTGCGACGGCGCTTCGCGCAATGTTCCGGGAAGACGTTGATGTCGCGATGATCGGTGAGATGCGCGATCCGGAAACGATCGCGACTGCCGTTACTGCGGCAGAAACGGGACATTTGGTTTTTTCCTCGCTTCATACCAACAACGCCGCCCAAACGATCGACCGCATCATTGATTCGTTTCCGGGAACGCAGCAGAATCAAATCCGCTCGCAGCTGGCGAGTAGTTTACTCGGCGTGTTTTCCGAGCGTCTTATCCCGCGCACGTCCGGCGGGCTTATTCCGGCCTACGAATTACTTCTCGCGAACCCAGCGGCGCGCAACTTGATTCGCGAAAATAAAATCCACGAGCTTGATTTGGTTATTGAAACCGGAGGAGAGGCAGGAATGATTAGTTTTAATCGTTCGCTGGTAGAGCTTATTCGCAGGGGGGAGATTACGATGGAGAACGCCGTTGCGTTTTCTTTAAATCCCAAGGAACTGCGGACACTTGCTGGCCGTTGAAATAAGGAAGTCCGACTTCCATAGTTGCTACGGAAGTCGGACTTCCTAACAAAACACCATGGCGCGATTTCGTTATAAAACAAAAGCCCCAGACGGGGTTTCTCAAGAAGGAATTATTGAGGCGGGGAGCGCCGATTTGGCAATTGCGTCGTTACAGCGGAGAAATTTACTCGTGGTTTCCATAAGTCCCGAAGAAGAGCAAGTCTCCGCCGCATCCCGCGCGATGGCGATTTTTGGAAGAGTGAGCCAGCAAGACATTGTGATTTTATCGCGGCAGATCTCGACCCTTTTTGCAGCAAAAGTACCAATTGTCGAATCGTTTAAGGTCCTGATGAACGAAACACAAAGCTCGACACTGCGTAGCAATCTTGCCGGCATTTTGGATGATATTCAGGGAGGCCTTGCGCTTTCTTCTGCCATGAGCAAGCATCCGGCGATATTTTCGCGTTTTTACGTCGCGATGGTGAAATCAGGAGAAGAATCGGGGAAGCTTGAAGAGATTTTTGGTTTTTTGGCCGACTATTTGGAGCGTACTTATGAATTGACGCAAAAAGCGCGCAACGCGCTTATCTATCCCGCGTTTGTTCTTACTACATTTATTGTGGTCATGGTGTTGATGCTTGTTTTCGTTATTCCCCGCGTTGCGACTATTTTGACCGAGAGCGGTCAGGATCTGCCGATATACACCAAAATGGTGCTGTGGGTAAGCGATACGCTCCGCGCGTACGGTATTTTTATCCTTGTGGTCGCGGCGGCGGCGGGCGGTGTGCTTATCCAATACGCGCGCCAGGAAGGCGGACGGATATATTTTGCGCGGTTGAAACTTGCATTTCCGATCATTGGCGGATTGTTTCGCAAAGTATATCTTTCCCGCATTGCGGATAATCTTCACACGCTTCTCTCGGGCGGCATCTCGGTTGTGCGCGCGCTGACGATTACGTCTGAAGTGGTAGACAACGAGGTGTACAGGACTATTTTGCTGGAAGCAACCGAGGACGTGAAAAGCGGGAGCATGATTTCCGATTCTTTTGCAAAATTCAGCGATATCCCCCCGCTCTTTACGCAAATGATGCGCATCGGGGAAGAAACAGGGAAATTGGATTATATTTTAAAGAGCATCGCCGGTTTTTATCGGCGAGACGTGGATAGTATGGTGGGAAACTTGGTAAGTTTAATCGAGCCGATTTTGATTGTATCGCTCGGCGCGGGAGTTGGTATTTTGGTTGCTTCTGTCCTTTTGCCGATTTATAATTTAGCTGGTGCGTTTTGAGTAAGGAAGTCCGACTTCCATAGTTGCTATGGAAGTCGGACTTCCTGTTCGTTTGGTTATCCACACCCCCACCTTTTTAAGTCCTACGCAGTTGGTATAATAACTATGTAAGCTTCTCTGCTGTATAAAAGCAGCAGTTGGGTCGATGTCTTTAAAAGATTAAAGATAAAAAATTAAAAAGTTATGAAACAAGTTAAAAAAGGACTTGTCCCGTCAGAAACGAAGTTTCGTTCGGGATTTACACTCATTGAACTTTTGGTTGTTATCGCTATTATCGGTATTTTGGCATCGGTGGTATTGGCATCTCTCAACAGCGCTCGTATCAAGTCCCGCGATGCCCGAAGAGTGGCTGATATCAAGCAACTCCAGGTAGCACTTGAGCTTTATTTTGATGCAAATAATGGTGAGTACCCGGACGCCACAAGCGATTTAGCTCCAACTTACATCCCTTCATTACCTGCGGATCCGCTGACTGGTGCTTATCCTTATGATAATTATGATGATAGCACGCGCTCTGCTTGTGCTGTTGCTGATGTAGGTAATTGTACCTATTATCACATCGGAGCAAAAATGGAAGAGTTAACCAGTCCGGCGCTTGATTCTGATAGAGATTTGGATGGTGTACAAGGCGCGGGGCCGGATGGTTTAAGTGTTGGTGCTGCTTGTGCCGCAGATGGCACTGCTACTGCGGCTACTGACCTCTGTTATGATGTTACGCCGTAATATATAGCAAGTACGTTTAAGAGAGCATCATAGTACGGCATTTCTACAAAACCTCTCGTTCCAATAATCCAGCCCCGTCATTCGACGGGGCTGGATGTATTTCGAAGTCCGACTCCGAATCGTTCGAAGTCGGACTTCGAATTTAGAGGGATTCAAGCGCGATTGGTTCAAGCTCTAATAATTGCCGGGACTCAAGCCATTCCCAAATGTTTTTTTGATATTCGCGCGGCGTTCCTAGTATGTTTCTCAAAAAAGCCGTTTCAAGAATGTCGGGAAATTTGCTTTCCCCGGCATAGTCGCGATGACTTGACCAATCATAAGAAGAAAGAAAACTTTTTGCTTTTTTGAGGTCTTTCAGCGACCCGTCACGCCATCCATGATCCATTAAATCAAGGGGATTAAGGTGAATATAATAGGGGAGATAGAGCAAATGCCGATTGGTTTTTATATGGGCAATTTTATATTTGCCTTGAAACAGAGGCCCAACGCGCTTATATTTTATATTGAACGCGTTGGTATATCCTGTACTAAGTTTGCGCATAAATTCTGTTACCCCGTTTTCGGTAATTTGCTTCACCATAAGGTGAAAGTGGTTTGGCATAAGCACATAAGCTAAAATTTCAACTAAAGGGTCTCTCTCTGCCTTATTCGGCCCTAAATATGGAAGTCGGACTTCCATATTGTTGGGAGCGAAGTAATACTTACTATTCAGAACGGGCGACTGATCATTAAAAATCCACAAGTTGTGCATGAAGCGTGAACGGTCCGCATCGTCCATAAAAACCCCTCTTTTTTCAACCCCGCGGTTGTAGAGATGGTATATTTCTCCGGTTGCTGGCTTTGGCCGAATTGCGCTCATGTTATGTTTATAGCATTATGGAAGTCCGACTTCCATAGTTGGTGGGGGGACTAGTGCTATGCTATATGGCATGGTATCTGTGCAAATAGTCATCGGTTTTTTAGTGTTTGTTGTTGGCACTATCGTGGGGAGTTTTTGTAATGTTGTGTTGTTGCGCAAAAATACCGGCGAGACAATGATGTGGGGGAGATCGCGGTGTTTTTCGTGCGGCAGAGAACTTTTGTGGTACGACAATATTCCTATTATAAGTTTTGTGTTCTTGCGCGGACGATGCAGGTTTTGCCAAAGCAAAATCTCATGGCAGTATCCTATTGTAGAGGCCATCGTTGGTTTATTGGCTTTAGTAACTATTTACGCGAATCCCGCGCCTACTTTCGTACCATTTTCTATTTTTTATTTTGCAATTTTTATTCCACTTTTTTTAGTTGCGGCATACGACGCACGCACGAAAATTGTTGATCGGCATCTGTTGCGTGTTTTTGCGTTCTTGGCGCTTACGGCGGCGTTTATGCGATGGATGAGCGCCGAAAGTGGCGTATTCCGTGTGCTTGCTACAGACATAATTGCGGCGGCCAGCATTTGGTTTTTCTTTTGGGCGTTTTGGTTTTTTTCACACGGGCGATGGATGGGACGAGGGGACAGTTCGGTTGCGCTGTGGTGCGCGTTGTTATTAGGATTTCCCTTAAACATCGCGATGCTCTTGGTAAGTTACTGGGTCGGCGGGTTGGTTGGACTTTGTATTCTTGCGGTTGCCTATGTGCGGAGTGTTTTTTTGCGAAACAAAAGGTTGGGTATTCAAGAGGATGTATGGCCTCTCTCCGTGGCGTTGAAATGGGAAATCCCTTTTGTGCCGTTTTTGGCGCTCGGGACTTTTGCGGTATGGTTTTTTGAAGGTTTTGTTTCGTCCCTGATAGCAACGTTTTTTGTGCTATACTAAAGAGTTGCTATGAATACAAAGAAGGCGCCATGTGGCTTCACGCTTGTTGAACTCGTTGTCGTGGTGGGTATTGCGGCGCTTATTTCTGCTGTTGCGCTTGCCAATTTTCCCAATTTTCGCGACCGCATCGCGATCAATAAAGAATCCGGAAAAGTTGCTGTAGCGCTCCGCAACGCGCAATCATTTTCTTTTGGTGTTCGGCAGTTTAACCCTCCGCCGGGGCAACAAGGGGTTTGTGAAGCTTTCCAATCCAACTTTCCTTCGTACGGAGTTTCATTTACCGCGAGCGCCGCAGAGTATTATTTGTTTGGTGATATAAACTGTAACGCGCTCTTTGAAGGAGCCGCCGAAGAGGTGAAAGAATTTTTGTTGGAAGGCGGAGTACGCATAGCAGGAATATGTGTGAATATTTATGACGCACTTCCTACGTGCGGCGAGCCGACCGTCGATATTGTTTATGCGCGCCCGTTTCCTCAAGTCAAAATTTCAAGCAGTGGGGTTGGGCGCGCAAGCGCTCGACTTGAGCTTCAATCGCACGATGGCGCAATAACGCGCACGGTTGTTATTTTAAACACCGGCCAAGTATCGGTGGAAAATTAGAGGATCATGAAACCAGAAAACAGCAACCAAAAAAAATACGGATTCACCCCGTTAGAAGTCCGTCCGATTCCGCGGAGATATTATGGTATTGCGCGAATTCGCCTTGCGGCTTTTATCTGCAGGAAGACCACCTCTAGCAAAAGACTTCTAACGGGGTTCACATTATTAGAAACGCTGGTTGCAATTTCTATTTTGGTGACTGCTATCGTAGGCCCCCTTACGCTTGCGGCTACAACCATCCGTTCCCAGCAGGTTGCAAAAGACAATCTCGTTGCGGCAAATTTAGCGCAAGAAGGTGTTGAGTTAATCCGCAATTACCGCTCCAACAACGTTTTGCGTTGGCGCATACAACGCGATTTTTATGGTTCAAGCGAAATTCCTATTGATCATTGGATGGATGGGATGGACAATTGTTTTAATGCATCGGGATGCGGCGTTGACGTGTGGTATGTTGATAATTCCGCTCTCCCTTCGTGTTCCAATGTTTTGCTTAACAACTGCGCGCTCTATTTTGACTCTTTGCTCAACCTCGATACTCATGCGCCGTGTGCTGGTTGTGAGCAAACAAAATTTCAACGCTCGGTGCGTATAGAAGATATAGTGCCGGGTCAAGAAGTACGTGTACGTGTTACGGTGTCGTGGAGCGGTATTTTGGGCGATCGTTCGCTTGAAGTAACAACGCATTTATTAAATTGGGATGACAAACCGTAGTTATGGTATGAAGCCAGCATTGCAAAACAATGGGTTTACCCCGTTAGAAGTCCGTCCGACTCTGCGGAAATATTATGGTATTGCGCGATTTCGCCTTGCGGCTTTTGCGCGCAAGAAGACCCCCGTTAGCAAAAGACTTCTAACGGGGTTTACTCTTCTTGAAATGATTGTGGCGGTTGGTGTTTTTGCGGTACTTGCATCATTGAGCGTCGGGTCGCTATTGATGCTCACGGGGGCGCAAAAAAAAGCGGCGTCACTACAATCCATTCAGGATAACTTACGTTTTGCGCTTGAGGCGATGTCCAAAGATATCCGTTTCGGCGACCAATATTATTGCAGTAACAATCCCGAAGACCCCGGATTTCCTTTGCCGTTTCAGCTTGTCGGTCCCATTTTCCCAACAGATTGTGCGTTGGCAAGCGGTGGCGGAAAACTTATTGCATTTCAAGCAATTCGCGAAGGCGTTTCAGCGGGCGGACCCATTGTCATGTATCGACTGGGAGGACCGACAATCGGTGGATTAGGCGGAGGGCCGGACTCGCTTTGTATAAAACCGTGCATAGAAAAAGCTGAGGGAAACTATGATGTCGGCGGGACGCCAGAATTTTTTCCCATCACGTCAAAGGACGTTGATATTACCAATCTTATTTTTTATCTCACGGGCGCCAAGGGGGAGGACTTTGAAGATACGATTGAGACGCGAACGACCGTTGCAATTAATGACGAGGCGCAGGTTGGAGCGGAGATTTCTGAATTTTTTCTTCAGACGTCCGTCAGTCGACTCCAAGAACAAAGAAAATAACCGCACGTTTTATGAAAACAATAAAATCATCACCGGGCATCGCATTACTTCTCGCCGTTTTAATATCATCTCTTGCACTCTCGGCTTCGTTGGGGATTTTTGCGCTGTTATTTGATCAATTGGCGTTTGCGGGCACTGCACATGAATCAACGGCTGCGTTTTTTGCTGCAAATGCGGCTGCAGAGTGCGTGTACTTTTCTCACTATATCGACAAACTTTCTTTTGTTACTACCGAACAAGTTCGTTGTAATGGGGCAACCATTTCTATTAATGGCGATGATGGCGGCGAGCGCTGGTTTACATTTGATGTCGAATATCTTGGCGGTAGAAAGTCATGCGCTCAGGTAAATATTTACCCCGGGAGCGACGCGGGAAGCAACACTTTTATTATGCGGGGCAATAATGTTTCGTGCGCTTCTCTTTCCGGCGCAACCAATGTGATTCAACGCGTCATTGAGACCCGCAATGTCGTCCCGCTCTAACTATAATGAAAAAATTTGATTCGCGTGGTACAGCGAAAGAACGTATCGAAAAACTTAAGCGATTGATTAATCGTTATCGCTACGCGTATCACGTACTCAATAAATCGGAGATATCCGATGAAGCGCTCGATTCGTTAAAGCATGAGCTTACGATTCTCGAAGACCAGTTTCCCGATCTTCGCGCCCCGGATTCTCCTACCATGCGGGTTGAGGGGAAGGTGCTTGCGGAATTTAAAAAAATTGCTCACCGAACCCCAATGCTTTCGCTCGAGGATGTATTCTCTAAAGATGAGTTTTTGGCATGGCATGAGCGTATTGCAAAGTTAATTCCCCGCGCGCGGTTTTCATTTTTTGCGGAGCCGAAATTTGATGGTTTGGCACTAAGCATCGTCTATCGCAATGGTGTTTTAGAACACGCAGCAACCCGTGGAGATGGATTGGTAGGGGAGGATATTACCAATAATGTACGCACCATTGAATCAGTTCCGCTTCGACTAGAGTGGTTTGAGCGCACAAACAATCCTCGCTTTACAACACATGGATATATTGAAGTGCGTGGAGAGGCGATTATTACAAAAGTGCGATTTTCTGAAATCAATCGCGAACAAGAAAAACAAAGGCTTCATCTCTATGCCAATGCGCGCAATCTTGCGGCCGGATCATTGCGTCAGCTCGATCCGCATATTACCGCCTCGCGCAAGCTCGATTTTTTTGCGTACGATCTTTTTGGTATTGATATCCCGACCCATCATCAAAAACACGAAGTGTTGCGGGCATTGGGTTTTAAAACGGCGCGCGATTTAGAATCGGTATGCAAAACGCAACAAGCAGTTTTTGATTACCATCGAATAGTCGCACAGCGTCGCGATCAGCTGCCGTATGAAATTGATGGGCTAGTTATTGCGGTGGACCCGGTAGAACTCTTTGAGCGTTTGGGGGTTGTAGGCAAGGCGCCGCGGGGTGCGGTTGCCTTTAAGTTTTCTCCCAAAGAAGCTACAACAATGGTCGAAGATATTATTGTGCAAGTGGGGCGTACCGGTGCATTGACGCCGGTTGCGATACTCCGACCTGTCGAAATCGGGGGTGTTACGGTAGGCCGCGCGACGCTTCATAATGAAGACGAAATTAAACGACTGGGATTGAAGATCGGCGACAGTGTTATTATTGGCCGTGCGGGAGATGTTATTCCTGACGTGCGCAACGTGCTTACCGATCTTCGCACGGGCACAGAAAAACCATTTCGCATGCCGCGCTTTTGCCCGATATGCCGCGCTCTGGTGGCGAAACTAGCAGGAGAAGTAACGCGTCGATGCCCCAATAAAAATTGTCCCGCGCGGCATCGCGAGGGATTATACCACTTTGTTTCGCGCAAAGCGTTTGATATTGACGGATTGGGTCCCAAGATTTTAGATGTGCTTTTAGATCACGGTTTGATTCAGGACGCCGCTGACCTTTTTGATTTACAAGAAGGCGATATCGCGCCGCTTGAGCGTTTTGGGGAAAAGTCGGCCAGTAATTTGGTGTCGGCAATTAAGAGCGCGAAAATTATTGCGCTCGCACGCTTTTTATTTGCGCTTGGTATTATGCATGTCGGCGAAGAGCTTGCGCGCACGCTGGCGCGGGAAGCCGCAAAAAAAATAAATCCCGTTAGAAATTCCCATGCGGCATTTGAATCCTCGCGGGAATTAAACCAAGCGGGCAACGCACGCCGCAAGCGGCGCGGTATTATTTCTAACGAGACAAAAAATAAAAAAGTAAAAATCAAAGATATGGTAGGACTTTTTCAAAATCTTTTGGTGGAGAATTTGGAAAATATTCCCGATGTGGGGCCAAAAGTCGCACACAGCATCTATCAATGGTTCCATGATCGGCGCAATATCTCTTTTCTCGAAAAATTAGAAAAGGCAGGCGTACAAATTGAACTTCCGGCAATTTCTAAAATCGTAGATACGTTTTCTGGCACGACGTTTGTTTTTACCGGAGAACTTGAAACAGTATCGCGCGATGAGGCGAAAGAAAAAGCGCGCGCGTTTGGCGCGAGCGTTTCCGAGTCGGTGAGCAGAAAAACAAATTTTGTGGTTGTTGGCCAAAACCCCGGCTCCAAATACGACAAAGCAAAAAAACTCGGCGTTCAAATTCTTACCGAGAAAGAATTTTTGAAGATGATTAAAAACTAAAAAAACCATCAGCGCGGTTGCTGATGGAGATGTGGTAGCGAACTAAGCGAACTATATTATCGTGATCGTGGTGAATGAATCGGATACTGTTCTACAAGCTCGCCAAGATTTTTAAAATAGCAATCATCGCAAACCGGTTTTCCATCCATTGTGTTCATTTCAATCCGCGTGTCTATTGGTTTGCCACAGATTACACAACATTTCATCTCAATCCTCCTTCATTTTTCTATTTCTATTGCTACTCTATCATGTTTGTTCAGTGCATAGCAAGTGTTAGCTTGAAACGAGCGCTGACGAAGCTATAATATATATATGATTTTAAAAGACGACATCGAACATCTAAAAAATTTGGCGCGGGTGGAATTTGACGAAAAAGAAACCGAAACATTGGCGAAGGATTTAAACTCTATTTTAGGTTATATGGAAATACTCAAAGAGGCAGATATTTCGGAAGTGCTCGAGATGACGCACGCGGTTGAAGAAAAAAATGTTATGCGGCCAGATGAAACCAAGGACGCGCTTGCATCATCGCGTGATGATGTTGTGGGAGCATTTCCCGAATCTACCAATGAGTATTTGAAAGTTAAGGCCATTTTATGACCATTCTTGAATTTCACGAACAATTAAAAGCGGGGAAGATTTCCGCGCGCGAGGCGGCGAACGGATATTTGGAAGAAATTAAGGAGCACAATACGCGACTTGGCGCGTATCGTGAAGTGTTTGCCGATGATGCGTTTTCGGAGGCGCAAAAAATTGATGAACGGATTAAAGAAGGCGAGGCCCCCGGGACGTTATGGGGGGTTTCGCTTGCCATCAAAGACAATATTCTGATCCGTGGCAAGCGCGCGAGTGCCGCGTCGCGTATTTTGGAGAATTATGTTGCATCCTACGACGCAACGGTTATTGCGAAACTCAAAAAAGCAGGAGCTATTTTTTTGGGCCGCACCAATATGGATGAATTTGCGATGGGTTCTTCCACCGAGAACTCCGCGTACGGGCCCACGCGCAACCCCTATCATACCGATTATGTTCCCGGCGGGTCTTCGGGAGGGTCGGCGGTTGCGGTCAAAGCGGGACTTGCATTGGCCGCGCTTGGTTCTGATA
>DATDWI010000103.1:0-2872 GCA_036517415.1 Minisyncoccota bacterium | reverse complement strand
TCACCGTAACGTCAGAGATCGGCTCTTTATTTGACTGGAGAATAGAGCCGGAGAGAGACAGCGACGGCTGTGGTACCACAAGGGCAGAAGCAGAGGGAACAACAAGAGCGGTGAACAAAAGTACAGATGCGATACCGGCAGAAAAAATATATGTTTTCATATGCGTATATTAACACTACCGTAACGCCCCCCCGCAATAGAGTTGTGCACAGCTATTTTAACTGCCCACCAGCTATCTATGCGGTGCGCTCTAAAAACTCCAGCAAAAAACGGCAATATTGAGTATATTGGGTAAGCGCTTGTTGCAACGAATCATAGAGGAGCTTTTGTTCCACATCGTCGTATTCATGAACCAAAACATTGCGCAACCCTGCGGACGGCGCAATAGTTTGCGCAAATTCTTGCGGATAAACACCGATGTTCGAGAGATACAGAAAAGAATTTTCGTATCAACGGCGCGTGTAATAATCCGCTCCAAAAAACGCTCTGCCGCAGCAAATTCTACAGCGTTTTGCACCAAATTATTGAGCGGTGTTTGCGCTAATGGAGCAACCTTTTCAAGATCCTCTTGAATCAGTTTGATTTTGCGCTGAATAAAAATTTTATTGAGCATGTTTGAAATATAAATTTTCTAAACGATGTTGGAGTTTTTTTGAAAGCAATTGTTCGAGCGCGAACAATGGCCGAGCGTCTTCATACATATGAAATGCCGTTGCTTTAAATTCCTCAAAATCAGTCGGATCGCCAAAAAGCAACACTCCTGATGATACCACCTCATACCGAAACAATGGATCTGCCATCTCAAGTGTTTTAAAATCAAAATCTCGCCCATCTAAATTAAACGTCTCGGAAAGATCGCTCTGTAGTTTAAAAAATTGTTCGCTGTCGAGACGCTTGCGTGGAAGAATTGCAACATCAATATCACTCGTTTCATCGGCGGCGTTGCTTGCAAAAGAACCATGCAAAATAACAAACCGAAGCCCATATTGCTCGGCAACACGAGCAAGAACTTCTTTGTGTGTATCCAAAGCTTGCTCTTTCATACAATCATCATTTCACAGCAAGAGAAAATATGCAACGATGTGGCCTTATACACGCCGCACCGTCTCGATCGATTTCGTGTTGAGCTTGATGCCCAAAGCAGAATTATCGTTAACACGGGCATCGTTTATAGCGCCGAGCAATTTAGGGTTTTTCTTATGCTACCGGCGCTGCTTTTTGCAAAGTAGTAAGTATAAAAGAGCCATGCGAGTAATAAGCCCGTATTTTGCTTGCTTGAAATAAACTACTTTGGAGGACGTATCAACTTCGGGTAGTATTTCGTCAACTCGTGGAAACGGATGCATGATAATCGATGTTGGCTTCATGCGATCGGCATCACGCCGCGTAATAATGTAGTGTCCTTTGTATTTATTATATTCTTGAATATGAGGAAATCGCTCTTTTTGAATTCTTGTCTGATATAATACATCGAGATCGGAAAGAACGCGGTCCAGATCACTGGTCTCTCTATACACCACCCTGTGGCGACGGAGGTACTGCTTTATATCATTTCGTATCTTCAGACGCTTCGGCGATACGAAAAACATCGTAACATTCTTGTATTTCCCCAACAGATATGCCAGCGACCGTACGGTTCTCCCATATTTCAGGTCGCCAACAAAAGCAATATGTATGCCATCAATTCGTCCCAGCTCTTTATAAATCGTGTAAAGATCCAAAATGGCTTGCGTGGGGTGTTGCCCCGCGCCATCACCTGCGTTGATAATCGGTACACCAGAAACAGCCGCGGCGCGACGCGCAGCGCCTTCTTGGAAATGCCGGAGCACAATAATGTCCGCGTAGGTATGGACTGTGCGAATGGTATCTTCCAAAGTTTCTCCTTTCGCCGCAGAAGAAAAATCTCGCGCGTTCTCGGTAGTGATGACGTTGCCGCCAAGCCGCATCATTGCCGATTCAAACGAAAACCGCGTGCGGGTGCTCGGTTCATAAAACAAAGAAGCCATAATTTTATTTTTCAAGGGCCTTGTGTAGCTCTTGGCGAGAGCATCGGCAATAGCAAATATCTCCTGTATCCGTTTTCTCGTAAACTGCTGCGACTCAATAATATGGTTCATGGTACTCATTATTTTTCGGCTGGGGTGAAATTCGAACTCACAGTGCCATTCCTGACTTATGGGTGGCAAATTCTTTTCAGCTTTCAAAAAGGCGTCTAGTCGCTCTCTTCTTCGTCACCCGCGTCACGAAGTTGCTTCTCTGCTTTTTGAGTTGCTTTATTTTTTGCCTTCTTGGCAACCGCAACTGCAAGTCCCGTCTGGGTTTCCGTGCTCATGTCCGCACTTTGAACATTTGTTTTCTTCTGCCATAAGTAAAAAATTATTGTATTTATAATGCATCCCGACCTTTGTTAATAATAATAGCACAAAAATAGCACAAAAAGAAAAAGCTTTTCATAATCGCTAACTTAATTCTTTTTTCTTCTCTTCAAATTCCTTTTTATCAATTTCGCCTTTTGCGTACCGCTCTTTCAGAATCTCAAGCGCCGACCCGCCTGCCGGACGGGCAGGTTTTTCGCCTTCGCGAGGACCGCGAGATTGACTGGTGAGCCATTTGATAAGTGCGACAATGCCTGCGATTATCAAAACCCACCAGAGAATCATAAATATCCAGCCGAACCCGCCAAAAGGTCCGAATCCAAAATTCATCATATTGTTTGTTGAATTATTGCCAAGGGGAGACGACCATCCTCCCCACATCATGTTCATCATGGGCATCCAACCACTACCTCCAGAAGAGAATGCCGCAGAAGTATCACATCCAGAAAGCCGTTTGCCCATAACGATATGAATTTGCTCTTCTCCCTCTTCGCCGT
>DATDWI010000102.1:0-6022 GCA_036517415.1 Minisyncoccota bacterium | reverse complement strand
AATACCGCAGTATTTGAGAACACGAACGACAAAACCCAATCGTGCCGCTGTTAAAAAACGAACTGCAAGATCCATGCGCTGTACAATCCCTTTAAAACGTGCTTTTTTTGACCAATTTGACCTTCGGAGCACTCCACGCGGAATAAACGACGAATTAACTCCAAGAAATGCGTAAAGCGCCCGAATAGTATTTTCGGGTTTCTCTTTGATGTCATCGTAGAAAATAATGTGTATTTGTTCACGCGGAAATAATTTGAGATACCGGGAAAGCTGTTTGAAATAAAGCCCTTTTTCTATGTGTAGAGGATCATTTTGTAGGGCCTCCTCAAATGAGCTCTTTTCAAGTTTGAATGTTTCGCGGATCATCCAGTAATCAGAGTATGCCCTGTCAATGGGATTGCGGAGGCAAACAATGAGTTTAGCATCTGGAAAATGTTTTTTTATCTCTGCTGCCGCTTTTTCATCGTAAAAATAGACTGGAGAAAACTCGCCTTTTTTCTGACCGTGCTTACAATGGGCAAAATGCCGCGCATACCACGAGAGCGGTTTGTGAAAGTCGGGATTATACATGGACTTCTCTTTATCGCGATAAAAATACTGTTTGCCTTGCCGGTGGAGCTCATTAAAATACGCGACTTCTTTTGGCTCAGACATACAAACATTTGGATGCTCTTCAAGCATCCGCGCAATCCATGTAGTTCCCGATTTCGCGGCGCCAATGCCGATAAAATCAATTTTGAAATTATTACTCATAATGTTTTTTAACTTTTAAGGCAAGTCGATGTTTATTGTATCTCGCCACGTCTTGTTTGTTAAAATAACCTTCGAGCATATCCGACTTTTCTTTCTCGGAATAATAGTAAAGCAATCGTCGTAAAAAATTGAATGTATCGTATTCTTTATAGTAAATATGCGAATCTGAAAAATCAATCAAATGGAATTTACCGTTAATGATATAAACATTCGTGGGCCCGAGGTCGCCATTGATTAAACAGCGGATTTCGTTTTCGCCGCGGTATAAGTCGTTTAACGCTTCCGCCATTCTTTTATAAATATTGGGTATGTGACGAGTCGATATCTCTCCTGAACGTATTTGTTCTGCCAAATTCATTGATTTTAAAAAACTCATTTCTGCTGTTGTGGAATCAACTTTCCGCAAATCAGGAAAGGCTATCGTTTTGCTTTTGCCTTGATATTGGTGTATGAACGCAAGTTCTTTTTCCAATTCAATGGCGTTCGGATACTTTTTAATAATCTTGTAACGACCGTCCAGATCTTTGATTAAATATATTTTTGTGGCATGCATCCCATGTCCTTGTCTGAAAATAAGAAAGTCGGCATTTATTCTCTTGCTTGGCAAAATAATGCCAAGCTTGAAAGCAAACAGGAGAGCAATAGCGGGACGAAAGATGGATTTAATATAGTAGAGTGTTCTCCTTAAAACAATGCTATTGAGTTTCGGCATTTCTAAAAAATAATCATAAAGCAGTAATGCCGCTTCGGCGTCGTTTCTCAATAAGTATTTTCTAAATTTTACGTAACGGGTCGTGCTCATGTAACTCTAAAGTATTCATGCAACGCAAGGGATTCGTAAAGGTCTATGTGCGCTTGGAGAGCTTTATTTTGGTTGTATATGCGCAGAGTATATTCATGGCCCGCTTTGCCCAAATCTTTCCAGCGATCATTTTCAAGCAAGTGTTTCATGCCTTTTTCAAAATCGTCGTTTTTCGCCCAATAGCCGAATTTTGACGCGAATTCATCAGGATTAACTCCGCTCAAAATCGCGCATCCCCGTCCTGCCGCCTCAATAAAAGTAAGCGGCAATCCTTCGCGAGCAGACGTATTCACAAGCACCCAAGATAAATTATATATTTCGTATAACTCTTCTGACGAAAATTTATCAAGAAAACCCGTAAGTTTTAGGTTGTGGCATGGAACCGCCATCTTTTCAATTTCTTTCTGCCACGACACGTCTTCTGATTTGCCAACCATATAAAATAGAACGTTGGGAAATTTTTTGGTGAGTTTAATATATCGCTCCGGCCGTTTTCTTCTGTCCCACCGCCCAATAAAACACACAACCGGGGTTTCTGATTTCCGAGGGATCGTTTCGGGGATATTTTCTATATTGGGAAGAAAGAGCGGCTCCTTCTTCATGCGATACAGTTTTTTTATCTTATCTTTAAGGAAATAAGCGGCATATCCCACGACATCCGCTCTCCGGACAGCAAAACCAGCTACGGGTCCTTCCTCAAAAAAATAACTAAGACCCTTGAGGCGCCTGTTCCATGCCGCGTATCTAAATTCTATCGCAAAATCCGAAATGCTTCTCGGGTCCCTGATGGTAATAACGTGCTTCTTTTTTGGTTCAAAAACCATTGCCATTGCAGTCATAATATTCTGATGCTGGCTGTGATAGATATAGGCATTAATATTTTTGTATGTTGATGGCAAAAACATCGCGCACTTAGAGATTTGCTTTACAGTCACCACATTTCCGATATTCGCTCCTTTGCCGCGCGGAATAAGCACGATAACCTCGTACCTGTCTTTTGGAATAAGCAGCGCAAGTTGTTTTGTCATACTGCCAAATCCGCCGATTTTTTTTATATTGAGAAGCTGGCTTGAAATAATACACAGTTTAATTTTTTGTTTACTATCCGCGGGTATGACAGTTTGTTTCAACGTACGGCCAAAAAATCCATTCATGTGCGCCCATAAAACGTACCACTGTCCATTTATTATGTGACGCGTTATTAAGCCAACGGCACGAAATGGCAATTGCGCAAAAATCGCTACTTTCTGCGCAAACGTTGCATAATCATTGATTAATAAGAAATAATTCCTTGCTTTACTTCGTTCATATGCAGAAATCGGCGCGCGTGCGACGCGTGTCCCGCTGTGATAAATAATCGCTTCGGGAATATATACAATACGGGCTCCGAATTTACGCATCCTCAAACAAAGTTCTGTATCGTCCCATCCATAAGGATTGTAAGCGAGATTCCAGCCGTGAACAGTATGAAGAACCCGTGTGCGCATAAGATTGCCAAATCCCGGCGCGGCATCAATATACTCTTTTTTGTCGTATTGCCCTCTATCGTCCTCTCCACTGCCGCGGTCTTTAATAGTCCCCGCCCAAAAATTTACTGAGATGCCGACCGACATCAACGTGCGGGAGGGATATTGTTGGTACGCCTTGCCAAACGCCATGCCCGCGCTCTCATCCATTTCAAGATTATTATATAAGGCCGTCAAATATTCCCGGTCAAGAACCGTATCATTATCAAGAAAAAGGATATATTTTGAAGAAAAATGTTCTTGTGCGTACTGCAAACCCTGATTTCTTCCTTCGCATATCCCTTTATTAACCGGATTGCGAATAAGATGAACGTCAGGATATTTTGCTTTAATCGTATCCGGCGTTCCATCCGTAGACCCATTATCAATGACAATGATTGCCGTATTTTGATA
The DNA here is from genome assembly GCA_036517415.1 of Minisyncoccota bacterium. GTDB lineage: Bacteria > Patescibacteriota > Minisyncoccia > UBA11713 > 2-01-FULL-45-33 > DATDWI01. The sequence goes on along the minus strand of DATDWI010000102.1, from coordinate 2,548 downwards.
ACTCAATTTTTTAACACTCAAAATGCAGTCAAGAATATCCTTCGTCTTATTCATGCTCAAGATAACTACCGGTATCAGCGGCTGCATGTTTTCATAATAGCGTTTCATATATTTTTTTATCTTTATTCAGCATCTTTTTAATATATAAATATGCGAACGGCCGCGCCAGAACAACCGGTATTAACCCATTCCGAAACATGAAAAGAGCAAGACGAAACAGCTTTTTATTTTTCCTTTTCCCGCGTCCGATTTCAGAGCTTTTTTTAAAAATCATTTCGTCCGCTATTTCTCCGGGGCTCTTCCTCGCTACCTGTGATATGTGAAGCAAGTCCGAAAATTTACTGCCGAGAACTTCTCGAAACATTTTTTTTATTGCTTTATCTCCAAGACCCAAAAACTCCATGTTGTTTCCTAAAACTCCCCCACTATTTGAAACGAAATCGGGAAGGTACATTATCCCTCTTTGAAAAAACACTTTATCGGCCTCCTTGCTAACTGGATTATTCGCCCCTGCCGATACAACCATGGCGGATATGCGACGCGCCACTTCCGCGTCAACTTGATAACTCCGTCCACAAAGACACAACACGTCCGCGGAAAGAGCAAATATATCTTCTTGAGAAATATGCGCAAGTTCTTTAGTATAATATTCCATCCAATTGTCTCCATGCCTTTTCCTCAATGTAATCATTTGAGAAACATTAAGGCCGTCTGAACTTTTAATGGCTCCATGCGCGTTGGAAACCGCAATCACCGGAGCGCCAGCGCCATGCAACAACAGAGCAAGATTGCTTCCTACTCCTCCAAATCCTTCAATAACGCAACGAGCTCCCTGAATATGCTTTTTCTTCATTTCAAGCGAGCGGCGTATCGCTTCAAAAACAGAAAGGGCGGTGTAGTAAGCAGAGTTCGCGCTTGCCTTGGAAGTTCTCGAAAGATCCGAATCGATGTGAGCATGCATGTCCCGAATCATCTCGTAGTCGGTTCCCATGTCCGGCGCGGGTAAATACTTTTTACTCCTTATTATGTGGGCAACATGCTCGGCAAAGACGTTTAAAAGTTTTTGTTTTAGGGCGCGCGAGGCGCCTTCTGGCGTAACAATGCCGGCTCTCGCCCCACCCTTGGGCACATTCAAGAAAAGGTGTTTTGCCGTCATCGAGCGGGCAAGATCTTCAATCTCTTCGCGCGTCACATCGGGGAGCATTCTTATGCCACCAGTTGAACTGCCGTTTATAACGCTATCAATAACCAAATATCCACGCAGGCCTATTCGCGGATCCTCTATGGAAAATGTTTTTTTAGTGCTTTTCATGTCATTATATAGCTGTTTGTATTTGTTAGTAACCGCTCATAATTGCCAGCGATTGTATTCCAATCAAAATAGTTTATTGCGCGCAAGCGGGCTTTTTGCTGAAATGCTTCGCGCATACGCGAGTTATCAATAAGCTCAACAAGCGTGGCTTGAAGTGCTGCGGTATCTTGCGGAGGAACTGTAACACCGGCGTCGCCGACTGTTTCTGCGCATCCCGATATGTTGGTCGTAATAACCGCGCATCCGGCGCTCATGGCCTCCAGCAACGCAACGCTGGAATTTTCCTGCAACGAGCAGAGGCAATATATTGCAGCATGCCCCAACAAGTTCTTATATCCCTCCGAATCATTATTGAGCCATCCGTGAAAAATAATTTTTGTTTTGGAAACCTTGGCCATCGCACGAAGCTCTCGCATCATTGGCCCATCGCCCAAAATATGAACCTCGTAGCCAGTATCCTTGTCGGAAACGGCTTTGATTAAATACTGAAATCCTTTGCGTGGCAAAAGCCGTCCGGTAGAAATAATCAAGTTCTTTTTCTGCTTCTGCACAAATTGGTCTGAATCGATTCCGTTAGGAATTACCGATAATTTATTCTCTGCCCCTCTGACGCTTTTGAGAAGAAGCTTACGCAAAAAATGCGAGGGCGCAACAATCGCTTTTGCGTTGGTACAAACGGCTCGCAGGATAGGTTTGAGAAATCGGTGGCTTATGATGAATCTATCCGGGTTGTATCCGGATATATCGCTGCCGTGCGCCGTCAAAACGTACGGAAGTTGATATTTTCTTTTTACCCACAGCGCAACAATGCCTGTTGGAACAATAAAATGCGCGTGGCATACATCATAGCGCGCGTTTTTCATGTGTTTTCTTAAAAACCATATTGCAGAAACAACATAGAACACCATTTCATGAATATGGCAAATTTCTTTTTTTGCCCGGAACGATGGAACGCGAAAAACCCTGATGCCGTCCATAACTTCTCGCTTCGGCAAACCCTTATAGCACATAGTAACCACATCAACGTCGTGCCCAAAAGCAACATAGCGTCGAGCAAGCGCAAAGCTTGACGGACTTGCCCCACCGCCTAGCGGTGGGAATTCGTAATTGAGAAACAAAATTCTCATTGATGGTCCGTCGGGCCGGCGCTGTTTCTAATAATTTCAGCAATGCTATACGGAACATCCTTGGTTGCGGAAAAATAAATTTTAGAAAGTATATCCGCCAAAAGTCCGA
>DATDWI010000101.1:0-24110 GCA_036517415.1 Minisyncoccota bacterium | reverse complement strand
CGCAAGGAACGGAGCTTCGAAGTCAAAATTAACAAAAAAATGAAATCCGCTTCCGTTCGCGCGCTTCTGTCTCGTAAATTTTCTGATGGGCAGATTGTCATGATTGATAAATTTATATTGCCGGTGCCCAAGACCAAAGAGGCGAAAATGCTGTTTCATAATCTCGGCACGATCGATATGTTCAAAAACATTGCAACGCAAAAAAAAACACTTCTTGCTTTACCGCGCGATACTTCTATCATTCGCGCAACACGCAATTTGCCCCGCGTTTTCTATACGGAACCACGCAATATAACGAGTACAGCGCTTCTGCACAATTCGTATGTGGTATTGGATCAAAGCGCGCTGACCGAGCTTACTAAAACATTCACATAACATCATCATATGGCGTTTAATTTTTTTCAAAAATTTATCGGGCGCCGCGCATCGCAACAAAACAGTGTTACGAAAAAAACGGAACGGGCGCGAAGCGCTCCCCAATATAGTTCTCCGCAAGAGTCGGAGGATACCGATGTTCGCGGTGATACGTCACGTGGCGCCGATCGCCCCGTGCTTACCAAGGGCAAGAGTGACTATGCAAGCATCGCGGAGTTGCTTCCTCACATATCCGAAAAGGCAACAGGAACAACGTATACGTTTCGTGTTTCCTCTCATGCCAACAAGATTATGGTGAAAAAAGCGGTAGAGGATCGTTATAATGTAAAGGTTTCGCGTGTTCATACTATTAATACTCACGGCAGGACGCGCCGGCGAGGAAATGTTCTCGGGCGCCAACCGGGATACAAAAAGGCGCTCATCACACTGCAGAAAAATTATTCTATTGACGAGCTATGAATCCCGTTAGAAATTTCTCATCTCATGAAATACAACAACATACAAATTAATATTTACCAATACGAGATTACTTATCAGCGTTATTTTAATTTCTAACGGGATGAAATCCTATACTCCCTATACCCCATCGCGACGACATATGTCCGGTATTGACTATCGGTCTTTCGTGACGCGCCTGGAGCCCTACGGGCCATTGGTATCGGGGCACAAACGCGGGGTGGGGCGGAACAACCGCGGAAGAATTACTACGCGCCACAAAGGCGGCGGAGCAAAGCGGTTATTGCGCGCGGTCGACTTTTATTTTGATAAACGCGACATTCCTGCTATTGTTGAGTCGGTTGAATATGATCCGAACAGAACCGCATTTATTGGTTTGGTGCGATACCGCGACGGAGAGCGCCGCTACATGGTGCTGCCGAAGGACGTAGCACCCGGCCGGGAAGTCATTGTTTCGGATACCGCGCCGTTGCTGCCGGGCAATCGCTTGCCGCTCGCGAATATTCCTGTAGGAACTTTGGTATACAATATTTCTCTCTCTCCTAGTGCAAAGGCGGCATTTGTTCGATCTGCCGGTTCTTTTGCGGAAGTTCTCGCGCACGATGGAGGATATGCCATGCTTAAGATGCCTTCCAGCGAGGTGCGCAGGGTTACCGATAGAGGATTTGCAAGCATCGGTCAAGTTTCTAATGACGAACACAGTTTAACGGTTGTGGGAAAAGCAGGGCGTTCGCGATGGATGGGTATTCGCCCAACCGTGCGCGGTTCCGCGATGAATCCCGTCGATCATCCGTATGGCGGAGGCGAAGGTCGAGCATTGCGCGGCACGCGCCGACCGAAGAATAAGTGGGGAAGAGGAACGCGCGGAGTAAAAACGCGAAACAAAAAGAAATGGTCGAATATTTTTATTGTTTCGCGCCGCATTAAAAAGAAGAGGAAATAGAAATACCTATGTCTCGATCGCTCAAAAAAGGTCCCTATATAGATCCAAAATTATTAAAAAAACTTCGGAAGGCAAAGCCCGGCGAAGCGGTTATTAAAACATGGTCGCGACGCTCGACAATCAGTCCCGAAATGGTGGGGTTTGCATTCGGCGTTCACAACGGAAAAGATTTTATTTCGGTACAGGTAACGGAAGATATGGTGGGTCATAAGCTTGGCGAATTTTCTCCTACGCGGAAATTTACCCGCCATGGCGGGAAAATGCAGCGCGAGCTTGAGCAGCAAGCAGCAGAGAAGGCTAAAACAGAAAAACCAGCAGCATAATGCAAATGACCATGAAAGATATAATCGCACATCTCCGGCATCTCCATATAGCGCCTCGCAAGACGCGTCGTGTTGCGCAGGCACTGCGAGGCAAGTCGGTAAAACAGGCGGAAACCCAGCTTCGATTTATGAACAAAGCAGCGGCGTTGCCGCTTTTGAAACTACTGCGCTCCGCAATGGCAAACGCAAAACACAATTTTCAGCTTGATACGGATCGCTTGGCGGTGCGCTCGGTGCGCGTAGACGGTGGGCCGGCACTCAAGCGTTTTGTGCCGCGCTCACGGGGCATGGCAAACCCCATTCGCAAACGATCAAGTCACATTACGCTTATATTAGGCGAAGTAAAAAATAGAAACTGATTGGCATGTCACATATTTCCCATCCCTATGCAATGCGAATAGGAATTTTGCGGACGTGGCGGTCACGCTGGTTTAGCGACAAAGAATATCGCGCATTATTGCGCGAGGACTTGGCAATCCGCGATTTTTTGCAAAAAAGATTGCGCGGTATGGCTGTTGATTCTGTTGAAATCGAGCGGACTCCGGCAACTCTTTCCATTGTAATCAAAACGGCGCGCCCCGGTCTTCTCATTGGTCGCGGCGGCGAAGGAGCAGAAAAACTTAAAGGAGAAATTCGCACTATTCTTGCAACAACGCGCAAAGACATTGCAATGACTCGCCAGTCCCCGCGCCAGCAAAAAAATGCTGGAGGCACAAAGCGCCGCCAGCCCGACATGCGCTTGGTAATTGAAGAAATCAAGACTCCCGAAGCGCACGCCAGCATTATGGTAGAGCATGTTGCGCAGGATCTCGAAAAACGCTTGCCGTTCCGCCGGGTCATGAAGCAGGCGATCGGGAAAATGATGGCGTCGCGCGGAGTCATTGGAGCGAAGGTTGCTTTAGCAGGGCGATTAGATGGTTCCGAAATGGCGCGTTTTGAGTGGTTAAAAAACGGCAAGATACCGCTCCAGACGCTGCGCGCGGATGTTGATTTCGCACGCGGGCGAGCGCATCTTCCTTATGGAGATATCGGTATTAAGGTTTGGATTTATAAAGGGGAGTTGTTCGAAAAAGATGAAAAATCAAAAATCAAAAACTAATTTTTATGTTATTCCCCAAGCGGGTAAAATTTAGAAAATGGCAACGTGGTGCAACGCGCAGAAAACTCCGCGAGACCCGCGGGACAACGGTTGCGTTTGGTTCGTTTGGTCTTAAAGCCGAGGAAGCCAAATGGATTCGCTCCCGGCAGATTGAGGCCGCGCGCAAAGCCATGACACATTTTATTCAGCGAGGAGGGAAGGTCTGGATTCGTATTTTTCCCGACAAGCCGATTACCCAAAAGCCGCCGGAGGTGACGATGGGCGGCGGCAAAGGAGACCCATTTGAGTACGTGTTTTCGGCAAAACCGGGGAGGATATTATTTGAAATCGACGGCGTTCCCGAACAGATTGCTAAGCAGGCCTTGCGGCGCGCAGGGGCAAAGCTACCGCTGAAAACTCGCATCGTCGGGCGCACAAACAAATAAATTACTTTTTTATGAAGAAAACACAAACATTACAAAATATCCGTACCATGGATTCTGCCGCACTCACGAATATGATAAAAGAAGAGCGAGCGCGTTTACTGGAGCTGAGAATTCAGCATCGCATCGCCCCCATTAAAAATATCCGTCAGATCCGGCAATCACGTCGCGCTATTGCACAAATGGAGACAGTATTACAAGATACCAAGCGCTTGCGATAACAACCCATACGCACTATGGCACAAACATTACAAGGAAGAGTAGTTTCCAACGCTATGACAAAGACAGTTGTCGTCGAAGTCAACCGCCACACAAAACACCCGCGATACGGAAAATTTATGAGCACCTCGAAACGATATCAGGCGCATACTGAAGAGATAATACCCCTCGGCAGTGTCGCCGTTATTGAATCAACTTCACCGCTGTCGCGCCACAAACGATGGAGGGTGGTTTCGTTCCGAAAGCCATTAGAAGATGATACGCCCAAAACATGATACAACATCGTAGTATGCTTACGGTGGCCGATAACTCCGGCGCACGACTTGTCCAGTGCATTAAAGTATTGGGGGGAACCAGGCGGCGATATGCCGGCATTGGTGACACTGTGGTAGTGACGGTAAAAGTCGCCGACCCCCGCAAGCCGGTGAAAAAGAAAGAAGTTCATCGCGCAGTTGTTGTGCGTCAAAAAAATGCGTGCCGTAGACCCGACGGCTCATATATTCGATTTGATGATAACGCGGTGATTATTTTGGATGGTATGGAGCCAAAAGGAGGACGTGTTTTCGGCCCTATTCCTCGAGAAATCAAAGAACGCGGATTTACTAAAATTATATCCCTGGCAGAAGAGATTGTATGATAAAGCTCAAAATTAAAAAAAATGATACCGTGACGGTTATTTCTGGTAAAGATCGCGGTAGGCGGGGAAAAGTGATCGATGTATTTCCCGAAACAAACAAGATGGTCGTCGAAGGAGTTGCATTCAAGAAAAAACACCAACGCCCCCGCAAAGCAGGTCAGAAAGGAGAGACGGTAACGCTTCCGTCGCCCATTGACGCGTCAAATGTTATGCTATATTGTTCGCACTGTGCGCGCGGCGTGCGCGTTGGGTTTGTTGGTGGTACCAAACAAAGCGCCGCACCGAAGCAACGCGTTTGTAAAAAATGTAACAACGCTATTTGATTGTATGAAGAATATGCACGAACAATATCAACAGGTCGCGGTCCCGCAGCTGCAAAAACAGTTTGGTTATCAAACACCGTTTGCTGCTCCGCGGATTTTAAAAGTAGTGATTAATGTTGGAACGGGCAAGGTGCGCGACAAAAAAGACGCTATTGAAATGATAGAACGACACCTGGCATTCATAGCAGCTCAAAAGCCGTCTTTGCGTTCTGCCAAAAAAGCAGTTGCTTCATTTAAAAGCCGCAAAGGCATGACGGTAGGTTACGCAGCGACGTTGCGCGGAGCGCGCATGTTTGATTTTTTAGACCGCTTGGTGCACTTTGCGATCCCTCGCACGCGCGATTTTCGAGGTATTCCGTTGCGCTCGATTGATCACGGAGGTAACCTCACCGTTGGCATACGAGAACATATTGTTTTTCCCGAAATGATCGGAGAAGACATTCGTGCCATTTTTGGATTGGAGGCAACTATTGTTACGAATGCCAAAACAAGAGAAGAAGCAATAGCACTCTTTCGTTTATTAGGATTTCCTTTACAAAAATAATGTCGAAAACTTCTACCTATGCGCGATCGTTGAAGCCGCCAAAGTTTAAAAGCCGCGTTGTACGGCGGTGTTTTCGTTGTGGCAGAAAACGCGGATATATGAGGGATTTTGATTTGTGCCGCATTTGTTTTCGGGAGTTAGCAAATGAAGGATTGATTCCCGGTATTAGAAAAAGTAGTTGGTAAAATATGGATCCAATAGCCGACATGGTAATACGAATAAAGAACGCGCAACGTGCTCGCAAGGAAGCAGTGCAGTTTGGGTATTCAAAAATAAAATGGAATATCGCGCGCGTTCTTGAAGAAGCGGGATATATTGGCAGCGCTACGCGCAAAGGTCGCAAAAACAAGAGGGCTATTGAGATCGCGCTGTTGTATGACGAGGTAACAAAAAATCCAAAAATTTCAGAGATTCGCCGTATTTCTCGCCTTGGTCGGAGAATGTATCGCGGATATCGGGAAATTTTTGCTCCAAAAAATGGTTTTGGTGTTGCCGTATATTCAACGCCGAAAGGATTGTTGACCGACAAACAAGCGCGCAAAGAAAAAGTCGGCGGAGAGATATTGTTTGAAATTTACTGATATGTCAAGACTAGCAAAAAAATTATTACCAATACCAAGCGGTGTGACGATAACGCACGAAGAATCTTCATGGATTTTTCGTGGGCCAAAGGGTGAGGTGTGCCAGGCGCTTCCTTCTCCGATCTCCATCAAACAAGAAAGCGCGGGACTTCAGGTTTCATTAAGCGTTCACGGATCAATGCGCAATACGTGGCATCGTGCCATGCTGGGGACTGCTGCGGCCTTGGTGCGCAACGCTATGTTTGGAGTAAGCAGCGGTTTCTCGAAAAAGCTCGAATTAGAAGGTATTGGATATAAAGTTCAGCTTGATGGGAAGGACGTAGTGCTTTCTTTGGGCTTTACGCACCCCGTACGCGTATCGGCCCCACCCGGCATTTCATTTGTTGTTGATAAAAACACTATTACTGTTGATGGCGCCGATCGAGCGCTGGTAGGGAGGGTTGCGTCCGTCATTCGAGCACATGCACCCCCGGAACCATACAAAGGAAAAGGAATTCATTATATGGGGGAGGTTATTCGCCGCAAAGCAGGGAAAAAAGCGGTTGGAACAGCATAACTATGAATCGATTGGCCAAACAACACAAAAGAATAATGCGCCATCGGCGCGTTCGTGCTACGATTACTGGGACCTCGAAGCGTCCACGGCTTTCGGTATATCGATCAAGTAAGTATATTGTTTTGCAGCTTATTGATGATGAACGCGGTGCAACGTTACTGGGTGTTTCTGATCGGAACAAGAAAGGAGTAAAAACAACAAAATCCGATCGCGCTTTTGAAGCAGGTAAAACCCTTGCTCACAAAGCGAAAACAAAAGGCATTACGAGTGTTATTTTTGACCGCGGCGGATACAAGTATCATGGCCGTGTTGCAAAAGCCGCCCAGGGCGCCCGTGAAGGCGGATTAAGGTTTTAAGGAATTGGCTCAAATTTTCGAGCTTTTAGCGAAAAAAATTTGATTGCCAAACCTTAACCCCGCTCCAGTTTTTACAACCATGTATTACAACAAAATGAAATATATAACCAGCAAAATTCAATATATGAGCATGAAATCCCAGAAAAACTGGGGCGGGGTGCTCAATTTTTATCCAAAATTTTATTCGTTACCACTCTAAAATTTTGTAAAAATTGGCATGAGACCACAACGCGGAGCGCGGAGCTCACAACAACAATCAGAATACCAACAAAAGCTTTTAGATTTGCGCAGGGTTGCCCGCGTTGTTTCCGGCGGCCGCCGCTTTTCTTTTCGTGCAACGCTCGTTGTGGGAGACCAAAAGGGACGCGTTGGTATTGGTGTTGGCAAGGGCGCTGATACGCCTCTTGCCATTGAAAAAGCGTTTCGTAGGGCGCGCAAAAACATTCTTACCATACCGCTTACCAAGGAACGCTCGATCCCTCACGAGGTTGCGGCAAAGTATGCCAGCGCATCAGTTATTGTAAAACCGGGACGGGTTGGTAAAGGATTGGTTGCCGGAGGCGCCGCGCGGGTTGTTCTCGCGCTGGCGGGGGTGGAAAATGCAAGCGCGAAAATTCTGTCTCATACCAAAAACAAGATCAACAACGCGCGGGCTACCGTCGAAGCACTCCGACAGTTACGAACCAAACGCTAAGATACTGACTATGCAAGCACACAATCTTGTAAAACCAGCGGGTCAGAAAGAAAAAAGGCGCATAGGACGCGGCGGCAAGCGCGGTTCGTTTTCCGGACGAGGCATTAAAGGCCAAAAATCTCGCGCGGGACGCCGTATTCGACCACAGATACGCGATGTGGTGAAAAAAATTCATAAGCGCCGGGGCTACGGGAAAAATCGGGGCAAAAGTTTCGGATATCTGCCGCAAAAACCAACCGTTGTTTCTAAGAGATCTATCGAGGATGCTTTTGAAGACGGCGCGCACATTACTCCCCAAGAGCTTGTGGAGCGGAAGTTAGTGCGCCGAACAAAAGGCAGAAAACTTGTTGTTAAAGTTCTGGGTAATACAAAATCATCAAAGCGTTTTACGTTTGATGAACAGATTTTGATGAGCGGCTCGCTTCGCGCTAAACTGCATATATAGTATGTGGCAAAAATTTCTTATTATTTTCCACGACCATGACTTGCGCAGGAAATTTTTATACCTTTTTGGATTTCTTGCGGTCTTTCGCCTCGCAGCATCGGTTCCTATTTTAGGAATCGATCGCGAGCTGTTTCAGAGCTATTTTCAAGACAATCAGCTTCTGGGGCTTTTAAATATTTTCTCTGGCGGCGCGCTCGACAATCTTTCTATTGTGATGTTGGGGCTTAGTCCGTATATTACGGCATCAATTATCATGCAGCTCTTGACTATGATTTTCCCGGGGCTGAAGGAGATGTACCAAGAAGAAGGAGAGGCGGGGCGGCAGAAATTTAATCAATACTCTCGTTTTCTGACGGTGCCGCTTGCGCTGGTTCAAGGATTTGGACTGTTGACCCTTTTGTCTCGACAGGGGATTGTTTCGTTCGGGTGGTTTGACCTTGCGGCCAATTTGATTATTGTAACAGCGGGAGCCGTTTTTTTAATGTGGATCGGCGAACTTATTACCGAATACGGTATTGGGAACGGCGCCTCCGTAATGATTTTTGCAGGTATTATAGCAAGCGTTCCGATTTCTATTCAGCAAGCGCTGGTTTCTTTTACGTCCGATCAAATTCCCACGTTTGTCGCATTTTTGGCTATCGCGCTGGTTACTATAGTGGCGGTTATTGTGATTTCCGAGGGCGAGCGCCCCATCCCGGTATATTACGCAAAACGAGTGCGCGGGATGCGTATGTACGGCGGGGTTTCAACGCACTTACCGCTTCGGGTCAATCAAGCAGGGGTCATTCCCATTATTTTTGCAATTTCCATTTTACTGTTTCCTCAGATGATTACTAATTTTTTTGTCAATGCGGCAAACCCCGTATTGCGGGGCGTTGCGGGCGCCATTAATGCGTTTTTGCTCAACGGATGGTTTTACGGGTTTTCGTATTTCTTTTTGGTATTTTTATTTACCTATTTCTATACCGCAGTTACGTTTGATCCGGAATCCATTGCAAAAAACCTACAGCGGAGCGGCGCGTTTATTCCCGGCATCCGCCCGGGGCCGCCGACGTCGGCGTTTTTGGCAAAAATCGTACATCGCATAACGCTGGTTGGCGGTTTGTTTTTGGGACTTATTGCAGTGCTCCCGATCGCGGTTCGGGGCGCTACGGGGATTACCGCGTTTACCCTTGGGGGTACGGCGCTCTTGATTGTTGTTTCCGTCATCATCGAAACCGCAAAACAAGTGGAAGCACAACTCTCGCTCCGGAGTTATGAGTAAACAAGCCCATGCTTTACACAAGCAGGATTAATGCCTACAATGAATTTATGAAAAAACGCACAGAAAGTATATACCAATATGAAGTTATTTTTGAACCGAATGGCGATGGTTACACGGTGACGGTTCCGAAATTACCCGGTTTAGTGACGGAAGGAAACAACCTTCAAGAATCTCGCGAAATGGCGCGCGATGCTATTAAGTGTTATCTTGAAGCGCTGCTTAAGGAAAGCAATCTCGATTTCTCCACAGGAATCAAACACAAAGAGCGCGTCTTGGTCGGCGTTTAATGATGTTGTATGCCAAAGTTGCCCAGAATTCCCGCTTTGTTGGTGGTCCGAGCTCTGAGACGAGCTCGGTTTTACGAATATCATCAGGCTGGGAGCCATATTCAGTTGCGCCATCCTGAAAAAACCGCACTGCGCGTTACCATTCCTTTTCATCGAAGAGATTTAACACCGAAGACATTAAAGACTATTATCAAACAAGCAGGTTTATCCATCGATGAGTTTATAAAACTGCTTTGACGCTTTATTTATAAAAACCCTCATTTTGTGTACGATAAGATTATGCAAAAAAAACCGGTTATTTTTTTTCTTTCAAAATCGGGCGCAGGCAAGGATACGCAAGCAGAATTGCTGATAGAAAAATATGCCTATGATTACATTAATACGGGTGAGCTTTTTCGTGACTTTATTTCTTCCCGTTCCGTTGCCCAATTTTCGAGGAACTCCATTGATCGATACGAGGCGTTGGGAATTCGCAGAATTGTTAATAATGGGGAATTTGCCCCGTCTATTTCAGTGATTCATCTATGGCGCGAGCCGTTGCTTGGTTTTATAAGTAATCATACAAAATCAAACGGCATCGTGCTCGTTGGTATGGCCCGAAAATTAGGCGAAGCTATGATTCTTCTTGATTTTTTCCGCGAGTGGCCTGATGCAAACAAATATTTTCGTTTAGTTCCCGTGCACTTAAAGGTATCCGATCGGGAAGTCCGGCGGAGATTACTGTCGCGCCGCCAATGTCTTGTGTGCAAGAAAATCATATTCCCGAATGGCGCAATACCGAAGCGCTGTATGTATTGCGGAGGGAAGCTTATGCGTCGCAAGGACGATACATTGCGCGGCATCGCATCGCGTCTTGATGAATATCGCGAGTTTGTTGCTCCCGTATTGCAATTTTTTCAAAAGCATAAAATACTCATTGAGGTTAATGGCGAGCAATCTATTGAGGCGGTTCATAAGGCAGTGGTGCGGGAACTCGGATTATAGTACCGGTATATGATTATAAAAACTACCAAAGAACTCCACGCGCTGCGCGAAGGGGGACGGATCTTGGGGCAAATTTTGTATGATGTTGCGCAATCGGTTAAGCCCGGGATGACTACTGTGTCGCTCGATGAGCTTGCCGAGCGACTCATTATTGAGCGCGGCGGCATGCCATCATTTAAGGGCTATCATATTGCCAATACTTCATCTGCGTATCCGGCGACACTGTGCGTTTCCATAAATGAAGAAGTGGTTCACGGCATCCCGTCAGACCGCGTGTTCAAAGAGGGCGATGTGGTCGGTCTTGATATCGGAATGAAATATAAAGGGTATTATACTGATACCGCCTTGACGGTGATTGTTGGAGCGAGCCTCGGGAAAACACTCGGTGTTAAGTTTCCAAAAACACCGAGTGTTGAGGAGAGGCGAGTTGCCGAACAATTAGTCTGTGCTACCAAAGAAGCGCTTGAGGTTGGTATTTCGGAAGTTCGCGTTGGGGTACCAACGGGAACGATTGGTAATGCAATTTCCCAATTTTTACGTAGTCGTGGTTACGGGGTTGTCTACGAATTGGTTGGTCATGGCGTAGGAAGCGCGGTTCATGAAGATCCGGAAATCCCCAACTGGGGCGAAGTAGGGAAAGGATACCGGCTTCACGAAGGAGAAGTGATTGCATTAGAACCGATGGCGACGCTCGGCGGCCCGAAAGTAAAACTTCTCAAAGACGGCTGGACATGGGTCACACGCGACAAATCTATCGCCGCGCATTTCGAGCATACTGTGGTTGTCACAAAAAACGGAGCAGAAGTATTGACAAGAGCGTAGATTAGCGTAGATTGGGGAAATTGCTGTTGCAGTTTTTACAAAGGCGTGATAGTATGGGGATTATGAAACGCATTATTCAATTTCATATTTCACAAGGAGAAAAGTATTATATTGCAGAAGGGATTGATTTGCCAGTGGTTACGCAGGGCAAGACGCTGGACGAGCTTACCAAGAATATTCAAGAGGCGGTAGAGTTGCACTTGGAAGGAGAGACTTTATCCGACCTTGGGTTTGACGAGCGGCCTTCGATTTTAGCAAATGTTGAATTACCAACGCTGGCTCATGCCTAGGCTTCGCGTTTTATCGGGGCAAGAAGTAATCCAGGCGTTCGAACGTCTGGGTTTTTCTGTTATTAAGCAAAAAGGTAGCCATATAAAATTACAACGCATTACTTTGAACGGAAAAGAAACACTCACGGTGCCACTACACGATGAATTGGACAAAGGTACGTTACGGGGTATTTATAATCAAGCTCGGCGTTTTGTTTCTGAAAAAGAACTGCAGCCTTATTTTTATGAAACGTAACAATGCGATATCTTGGCATTGATTACGGTGATAAACGGATTGGGATCGCGATTTCTGATGAAGAAGGGCAATTCGCGTTTCCCAAAATGGTGGCGAGAAATGAATGGTCGGAGGTTAGAGAGAAAACAAAAAACTTCATTGAAAAAAATAACATCGCAACGATTGTTGTGGGGCTGCCGCAAAATTTTAAAGGAGAAGACACCCAACAAACAAAAAAAGTAAGGGATTTTGCAGAAAAACTTAAAAAAGAACTCGGCGTTGAAATTGTTTTTGAAAATGAGATTTTGACCAGTAAGTACGTCGAAAAAAACAGGGGCGCAACAAAAGAGATGGTGGACGCCTCATCCGCCGCACTCATTTTGCAGAGTTTTTTAGATCGATTGGACAAAGTGCAACAAAAAATATGCCCTTGATAATATTGCCACTATGCTATAGAATCTCAAGAGATTTTATGGAGGGAGGTTTTTATGCATAGTAGCAAGAGTACGTTGAGTAAATGGGAAAATCTTGGATTACAGTTTCTTTTTGCTGAAGCGCAGACATTTTTGGTGATCGGGGAAGAAGATGGTTTGTTTCAAAATCGATCAAAAAATATCGAAGCACCCCAAGCGTTTAGGGACATAAACAGTCTTTTGTGTGACGCGCTTGATGGATTGAGAGGATTTTCGAAAAAAGGGATAATAAATTGGAAACGGCTTACTAGTGAATCTCGGTGTGAGCGAGCATACTCATTGTTAAAATCAATTCTTCCGCGCGGCAAGAAAAACCAAGAACGGAAATTTCGTTCACTTTGTCAATCGTGTAGCCAGTTGGCACAAAATAAAATTCCGATTATCGTGGCGCGGCAAGAGTTAAGACAATTTTGTCGGAGTATCCTGTCGTTTCTCGATCAACAACGCTTTCTTGTCTAAAAACATCGATAGCTCGCTTTCAACAGCGGGCTTTTTTGCATACGATATGCTATTATTTATTGTATCTATTATTTTCGGGAGAAAATGAATCTATGAAAAAACTGATTATTGCCAACTGGAAGATGAACCCGAAAACCGCTCGTGAGGCGAGCGCTTTGGCGCAAGCAGTTGCCAAAGGCGCGCGACGGTTCGCGCGCAAAGTTGAGGTTGTGCTGGCTCCTCCGTTTACGTTTCTTGTTTTGCCTACCATAGCTTCAGTGAAGGCGGGTGGCTTGTCATTGAAACTAGGCGCTCAAGATGTGTTTTGGGAACGCGAAGGCGCATATACCGGTGAGGTTTCTGTCGCACAGCTTAAATCTGTAGGAGCTTCGTATGTTATTGTCGGTCATTCCGAACGACGAGCTTTCAGTGAGACAAACGAAATGGTGCACAAAAAGCTGCTCGCAGTTTTAAAAAATGGGATGTACGCGGTTTTGTGTGTTGGTGAGCAGGAACGCAAAAAAGAGACCGCATTTCCACCTTTGGTGCGCGAGGAATTGTATGAAGGATTGCACGGTATTCCGAAACCATTACTTCGGCGGCTCATTGTTGTGTACGAGCCGGTTTGGGCAATCAGCGGCCACGGCGTGGGGGCAGATAAACCAAAAGACGTTTTTGAGATGACCATCTTGATCCGGCGAGAGCTTGTTCGTTTGATCGGCAAAAAACGCGCGATGCGTACCCCGATTTTATATGGCGGATCTGTGGATGAAAAGAATTCCGCGCAGTTTGTGGGAGAGGGTCGCGTGGACGGGCTCTTAGTTGGCGGGGCAAGTTTACGCCCCAAAAGTTTTATCGGTATTGTGCGGAGCGTTTCGGAAATGTCAAAATGATGACCGCGAGGAATAAAGCAAAGCAAGGAATTTTTCAGCAGAAAAATATCCGTGCAATCCAAAATTCTCTTGATTTGCTTTATGACAAATTATTCATCGAGATCGAATATAGTTTTTCAACTATGATTCAAAGAAATTTAAACGGCAAGCGCGTGTTATTGCGAGTTGATTTTAACTATCCGTTCGAACACCGCATTGCGGCAACTATTCCTACTATCCGCTCACTTCTTGCGCGCGGCACGCGCGTTGTACTGATAAGCCACCTTGATAGAGAGGGAGCCACGCTTCTCGCGGCGCAACACCATATATCAACGCGAAAAGCGCTTCATTTGGACTTTGTTGCGAAAGCGTTGCGCAAAAACTTTAAAAATATGATCTATGTGCCCGGGCGCATCCGGCGTCCGCCTCACAATTTTTTTTCAAAGAACAAGAAGCGTCTTTTTTTGCTTGACAATGTTCGATTGGATCGGGGAGAAGAGCGTAATGATCCTCGCTACGCTCGCACGCTTGCATCGTGGGGCAATTGCTATATAAATGAGGCATTTTCTGTATCACATCGCAAACATGCATCGATTGTTGGGGTTCCTCGTTTATTGCCTTCGACATTCGGCATTGTTATGAAACGCGAGATTCAACAATTATCTCGGTTGTTTCGCCCCCAGCATCCGTTTGTGGTTGTTGTTGGCGGAAAGAAATATTCTACCAAAGAACCGCTCCTTCACGCGTTATTAAAAAACGCCGAAATGATATTTTTGGGAGGTATTTTGGCAAACACATTTTTACAACAGCGCGGTTTTTCTATAGGACGCTCCGAAACCGATAATCACAAAATTCCTCGGCGCATTTTGTGGCACAAGAAAATTCTCTTGCCGGAGGATGTTTTGATAACTCGTCGCGAAAAAAAAATATTCGTAGCACGAAATACGGTGCGCGCCGGAGATTTTATTTGCGATATTGGCCCACGCACAAAGGCAGTTTTGCACCGCGTTACCCATGATGCGCACACTGTTTTGTGGAACGGAACGCTCGGCGTTTGCGAGAACGGGTTTTGTGATGGAACAAAGGCGCTTGCTACAGCAATCGGCGCATCGCGCGCCTATTCGGTGGTTGGCGGCGGCGATACGGTTGCCGCGCTTCTCACCTTCAAACTTGAAAAAAACTTTGATTTTATTTCCACCAGCGGCGGCGCCATGCTCGAATTTCTTGCCAAAGGCACCTTGCCCGGGATCGAAGCTCTTCAAAAAAAATATAATACGCAGTATCTAAAACCATTTTAATTCTGGGGTTTTTTGAGCCATTGACACCAGCATAATATAGGTGTATACCAGGAGCAGTTCTTTAATACGCTAATTTGTAGCTTGGCCACAGCAAAAAGTCCCTCGATTCGCCGCCGGCGGACTCGGGATTTCTTGCTGTGGCGAAAGCCAAAACCAAACAGCAAAGCGGACAGGTTTCGCAAGGAACAAGTCCAGAAGGAGAAAGACGATGTCCACTCTCTATTCGATCGGTCAGATGAACCAACTCGGTGATGCGTTGGAGGTAGAGGGATTTACTCCCGACGAAGTCACCAAGTTGAAGCAGTACAGCAATCTTGTTGGTATCAAGAGCATTCTTAATGGCACTGCCAAGATCAAGCCTGTGAGCGAGGATGTCACTCGCATTATTATCAACGAGACCACCATAGCAGTGAATCTCGGAACTGCGCCGAAGTTTCCATTTGACGGAGCAAAAGTCGAGCAGCACATCGGCGAGGGATGGGTCATTGTCGCAAAGCGGGCTGATGGGCTGTATGTGGATGGCCGCAAGGTCATTCTGTACCTGTCCAAGCGTCAGAAAGGCGACAAGGGGCATGGCGGCCATGAACTTCGCGAAGAACTGTCCGGCAAGCCGGTGCTCAACGCGAACCTGTTGGATGCCCTCCTTGAGAACCTGCACTTGATCCCCGAGGACTGGAAGAAGGACGATAATGGTAACACTAGTTACATTTTTTTCTGGGCCAGCATTTACCGCCACTCGCACGGCCACCTGTATGTGCGTTACGTCTACTTCCGCGATGGCGGGTGGTGCTCGGACTGCTACTGGCTCGACGGCGACTGGCACAGCAGCCATCCCGCGGCTTTGCTCGCACGTAATTAGTCCTTTGGATTGAGAACCTTTGGTTTCCCCTGACCTTTGGAACTTAGTCCTTCGGATTTTCCTCCATGCCTTGGCTATCAACTGGTAGCCTCGGCACGGAGGATTTTTTTATTTGGTACAATTTGTTATTATCAAAAGCGGTAGTAGGTGAATATGCAAGCGACCAAGGTTTCTTGCTACCGAATCCAGTATCCATACATCGAGAATATCTCCGATTACGGTTTGAGATAGAGTGGTGTATGCAGCACTTCACAAAAAATGAATATACTTAAGGATTTTGACGAAACAGCCATTCTTGTTTTTCCGCCTTTTTCTGAACAACAAAAGGAAGCGCTCGATAGCGCTCCTTAAATTCTTCAGTTACGATTATTTCAATCATGCTACTTTGTAGGCCGCAAGTCTTTTAAAGACTTTATTTTTTGTACACGATTTGCGCGGAAATCTTTTTCTGCCCGATCAATGCTGTCGACAAAATTATGACTAAAAAAGCCGAAACTCGCGGCTAATGTTTCAAAGCGGTTCGCGTCTACTTCAATGCGGATTTTTCGAGGTTGTACTCTTGGTTTAATGGTAATTGCGAGAGATGCCATATAAATTTATGGTAGCGCGCAAAGCGTTTCGTTGTCAATAGTTATGCGTGATGCTATACTGACCATCATGTGGTTTAAGGATGCGGCGGAATTTAAAGAAACGATGGGGTATGAACTCGAGGATGGATGGTATCCGCGGGTGACCAAAATTTTGGACGTGAAAGCAAAAACAGGATTGGATAGTTTTTTCCGCGAAATGGGGCACTATGCGGCGGCCGAGAGCGTGAAAAATAAATCTGCTGAAGAAGGAAGCAGGGTGCACGACGTCATTCAGCGGCATTTGATTGGTGAGCTTACCGAAATCCCGCAGGAACTTTCTCATGTGGTTGATGCGTTTGCGCAATTCAACAAGGCGTATGGGATTTTTTTTCATCCTGAATTTGTGGAGCGGAGAATTTGGTCCGGATTTCATCGCTACGCGGGCACCGTGGACGCATTGGCCTCCATCGGAGGCAAATTCGGTGTTTTGGATATCAAAACCTCAACGGGATTTTTCCCGGAATATAACTTACAGACCGCAGCCTATGTGCTGGCGCTTCAAGAGGCCTCTATTAAAAAGGCGCTTATGCTTTCGCGCGATATTGAAACGCGCTGGATTTTGCGTATTGATCAAAACAAGACCTGCGCGCTTTGCGGCGCGAAGCTCCGCGAAAAAGGAGGGAGAACAAAAATACGACAAAGCCGCACTAATGGCAAAATTGTATGCGCTGACAATTCCCATCAATGGGGGCCGATTGAAGGCGAGATCGAATTAAAAGAATTTCCTTATTTTTACCGTGACATCAAAGCGTTTTTGGCCGCCAAAACGCTCTGGGAATGGGAGAACGATTACTGGCTCCGACAGATAGGCTACTTAAAATAGTTTATAGTTTATAATTGATAGTTTGTAGTTTATAGAGGAATGAGAAACAAAAAACAAGAAATCAAAAATCAAAAATCAAAAATTTTTGTTTTATATCATCAAAATTGCTCATCGGGTGACGGTTTTGGTGCGGCATGGGCGGCACGGAAAAAGTTTGGACGCCGTGCGGAATACATTGCTATTGATCACGACCAAAAAGCAATACCGCGCTTCTGCGGCGCAACTATTTATTTGCTTGATATTACTCTTTCTCGCCGCGCGATGGAACAATTGCTTTTTATGGCACAGCGAGTAGTTGCGCTCGATCATCACGAGAGCGCGGAAAAAGAAACAAAAATGGCGCATGAATATATATATGATCTCGCGCGAAGCGGCGCCACGATCGCATGGCATTATTTTTTCTCTAACAAGCGTGTCCCATGGTTATTACGCTATCTTGAAGACGGTGATAATTGGAAATTTCGCCTTCCTCATACCAAGGAAATGCTTGCTAGTATTCATGCCCATGAACGAACGTTTACTGTATGGGATCGCTTGGTGCAAGAATTTGAAACTACACATGGACGCAGGAGGCACTGCGAGAGCGGGGAAGCGGTGTTGGCATATGAAAAGCAACTTGTTCAAAAAGCGGTGGAAAATGCTTATTTGGTGAATTTTTGCGGCTATCGTGTGTATGCGGTAAATTCATCAGTAATGCGTGATTATATTGGTCATGCGCTTGCTAAGAAAACGCAATCTCATTTTGGCGTTGTTTGGAGGAGAAGCAAAGATATTGTAGCGATAAGCCTACGCTCGAAAGGTTCTCGCGATGTTTCGGTATTTGCAAAGAAATTTGGAGGAGGAGGGCACAAACATGCTGCGGCATTTGTTATTCCAGCGAATAAATCCTTTCCATGGAAAGAAATAAAAACCAAAAAATAATTATCTATGCTGATGGAGGGTCGCGGGGGAATCCGGGGGAGGCGGCGATTGGGTTTGTGATTGCCGATGAAAAAGGCAATGCGATCAAAAAACATGGCGAGCGGTTGGGGGTTAAAACAAACAACGAGGCGGAATATGCCGCAGTAATTGCCGCGCTCAAAAAAGCAAAGGCGCTTTTTGGAAAAGAAAAAACAAAAACACTATCGGTGGAGGTGCGGATGGATTCGGAGCTCGTGGTTCGGCAGCTTACCGGAAAATACAAAATCCAAGAAGAACGCCTTTTTCCGCTCTTTATCGCAATGTGGAACTTACAGCAGGACTTTGCGAGCATTTCTTTTACGCACATTCCGCGCGAGCAAAATAAAGAAGCAGACCGCTTGGTCAACGAAGCACTCGACCAGAGGGACCAAAAACTTCTATAATATAGTTATGAACAAACAAGTACATTTAGAGCGAACTCTTGTGTTATTGAAACCAGACGCGATTCATCGTGGCGTTGTGGGTGAGATTTTGCATCGTTTTGAGCGCGTGGGCGCAAAGATGGTGGGACTCAAGCTTTTGGTTTCCGAACAGGATACTGCTTTAAAACACTACGGCGAGGATTTAGCGCAGCGCAGGGGAGAAGTTGTGCGGCAGAGAATGATTGCTATGCTGACGTCAGGCCCTATTATTGCTATTGTTTTGGAAGGCGTTGATATGGTGGAAGTGGCGCGAAAACTGGTCGGCGCTACCGAACCCAAGAATGCGGTGCCGGGCACGATTCGTGGCGATTTTGCCCACGTTTCATATCGGTACGCAGACGAGAGGGGTATTGGTATTTTTAATTTAATTCACGCTTCTGCTTCAAAAGAAGAGGCGGAGGCGGAAGTTGTTGTTTGGTTTAAGCCCGAAGAATTGGTTACTCACCAACCCGATTATACGAGACATACTCTTTCATAAAACCATGCAGCGGATTATTTCGTGGCGGATGATTGCGGCGAGCTGGGCTGTTATTATGGCACTCTGGCTTTTTGGGCTTTGGATCGGATTGCCGTATCGTTTGTGGTGGTTTGATGTCATAGCGCATTTTGTTGGCGGCGTGTGGGCGTTTTGCTTTCTTCTTTTTCTTGCCCGTTTTTTTGTAGTATCCGTGGCGGGCAATAGCAACGTTCTTCGGATTGCAGAATATTGCGCTCTGCTTGGCGGCGTTATGATGATGGGCGTTTTTTGGGAGTTCGGAGAATTTATCGCAGACCGATATATTTTTAAAACTGGCTTTACCTATCTCAGCGGCGTTTTTGAAGATACATTAAGCGATTTGTTTATGGATTTCTTAGGCGCATCTTTTGTATTCGTTTTTTATTACAGGTTTGCTCAATACAAAAAATAATGTTTCGGGTTTCATTTTTTGGGGCGGCGCAAGAGGTAACGGGAAGCTGCTATCTCATTGAGGATAATGAGACAAAGTTTTTGATAGATTGCGGCATGTTCCAATGCCCCGGTTTTTGCAATGAACGAACACGCGAGGATTTTCCGTTTGATCCTCACTCGCTTGCTGCGGCGGTGGTATCGCACGCCCACATTGATCACTCCGGGCGCGTCCCAAAGCTCGTTAACAGCGGATTTTCCGGTCCGATTTATTCTTCTGTGCCAACGCGCGATCTCGCGGAGCTTATGCTCAAAGACAGCGTTGGGGTACTCACCAAAGAAGCGCGCAACCGCAACGAGCCGCTCCTATATACCGAAGAAGATGTTGATCGTGCGATGTCACAGTGGGAGCACATTGAGTACGGGGCGCCATTTCACATTGGCGCTTTTGAGATAATACTCTACCGCGCAGGCCATATTTTAGGGTCTTCCATGGTTTTTATTCGTCACAGCTCTCGCTCGGTACTTTTTACCGGCGATTTGGGCAATCCCGACAATCCCTTGCTTACAAGGGAAGACACACTCCCGCCCTTTCAGGTTCTTGCCATTGATGCTACCTACGGAGACCGCGTACACGAAGGAGTTGTGGAACGAAAACTCAAACTTGAACGCGCGATTGAGCAAAGCGTTATGCGGGGTGGCGTATTGATGATTCCTGCATTTTCTTTGGAGCGCACACAGGAAATTATCTGGGAAATCGCCGGCATGCTCAAGAAAAAACAAATTCCCCACATTCCCATTTTTATTGATTCCCCCCTAGCCATTGCGGCAACGGCGATTTATCAAAAATACTATCGTTATTTGCGGCGCGCGGCTGAAGAAGAAAAATCATTTTCATTTCTCAAATCCCCTTCTGTTCATTTTACACGGACGACCGAAGAGTCAAAACGGATTAACGACATTCCGTCGCCGAAAATTATTATTGCCGGATCGGGCATGTCGACCGGCGGGCGCATTTTGCACCATGAACGGCGCTATTTGTCTGATCCCCAAAGCACCATTTTATTTATGGGGTATCAAGCGCCGGGTTCGCTCGGGCGCATGATCCAAGATGGGGCGGATACGGTGACCATCATGAGAGAGACGGTGTTGGTGCGTTGCCATCGCGAGGTGATCAACGGCTATTCGGCGCACGTGGACCAAGAAGATATTATGGATTTTGTGCGCGAACACTCCGATACATTACAAAGAGTCATCGCCGTTCACGGCGAACCAAAAGCAGCGTTGGCTATTGTCCAAAAAATCCGCGACTATCTTGCCATTGACGCCATTGCGCCAAAGTACGGAGAGAGTGTTGATATTTAAATTTTTACCTCCCCCAAGGCAACTCATCTTTTACAAGGAAGAAATTCGCAACGATTTACAATATGATCAGTATGTACTCCTATCGTGTTTTTTCATTATGAACAAATACTTAAAACCTCTCAAATAGAAATTGAATTGCCTTGCTCGATTGTGCCAAACTTGAGTGTTTGATGTCTGATTGCGTCGAGTGAGACATACAATATCGATCGGCTCAAAATATTTTTCCAATCTTTGCCACATCAAAAATCCTACGGGAGTAAACTTTTTCTTAATCCATTGATCGGCAATAACCCAACCCACAATCTTTCCAGGTTTCAAAACTCGGGAAATTTCAGAAGAAACTTTTTCTAACTCGTTATAAAATTCTGTCTTTTCGCAAGAAATTTTACCAATACATTTTTCATCGTCAGAATACTTGATGTTGTTCGAATATGGCGAGTCAATAAAAACAAAATCAACAGAATTTTCTTCAAGCGGGATTTTCCGAGAATCATTTTTGATTACATCTGGGTGGACAATGTTCAAGTCATAACCAATCACTTTTCGGTTCAATTCTTTTGCCACGTCAATCGTTGTCCCGCTACCACACATCGGGTCAACAACTAAGTCACCCTCTTTTGTATATCGCTGGAGTAAATTCCAAATAACAAATGCTGGAGTGACACCGTTATATTTATTATTTCCATGCGGTTTGTCCCCGTAATTTTGCGTCAGCGTTCATCTTGGTATAAATTAAATTCCTTTCTATTTGTTAGATATTTTCAAAATTCCCAATTCCCCAAGTATGACATTTCGGACAACCAACTGGCTCGCCAATTTCAGCGTCACCAGCAGAACAATGCTTATCAATCCCCCTTGGCACTGAGTCTAAATATTCTAGCCTTTCATCATTAGAAGCAACACAATAGGTATAGTCGGTAAATTGAAAAATAATTTTTTTTCCTTTATACTCGCATTTTTTACATTTGTACATAAATTTTTAAATTTCTGTTGTGTTCATAGTTTTTAAATTATTTTTTCCATTCAATATGCCCATTAATGTCAAATTTTTTGTAGATACTTAAAACTTCTTCACAGAATTTTTTAGTTTTTTCATCCTCAATTTTTACAGATGCTTCCCAGAGACGAATAAGCATTTTCTTTCCGCTTTCTGTCTGTCCATAATTTTTCTTTCTAAAATTACAGACGGAGCACAGTGTTTGTCCATTATCAACAGTTGCCTTTCCTCCTTTATCCCTAGAAACTCTATGATCTGCATGTAATTCATATCCCTCGTTTTGTCTTCTACCGCATTGTACACAGCGATAGCCATCTCTTTTAAAAATTTGTTTTTTCTGTTCAGGCGTAAAATCTTCTAACTCTCTTTGTTTGATTGCATCAGGGTCATAACTATAAATACCCTTTTTAACTTTTATCAAAAATCCGACCTCGTGTAAATTTCTAATTGATCGCCAAGTATCTCGCGGCTTTTTATTGTAAAGTCTTTTATATTTTGCCTCAACCCAATCTACAACTGGGCCGTGTGTCATATCCTCTTTTGGATGAGCCTTAAAATATTCAATGAGTAAATCTCGTATTGATTTGTTTTTCTTTTTCATGGTTATTGTTAAGTTAATAAACTCGGCTGATCTATTTTTGCCTCTGCCCGTAATCGTTTGATTGCCATATCGCAATAATCTTTATCAATATCAACACCAATTCCTTTTCTATTATGTAAATACGAAGCTATAAGGGTTGAACCGCTTCCCAAAAATGGGTCCAAAACGGCATCACCAATGAAACTGAATAATTTTATACACCGGCGTGGCAATTCAATCGGAAACGGCGCGGGATGTCCGCCCGCTCCTTTTTTGCTTTGGCCGTTGAAGGTCCAAACCCCATTTGTCCAATCCATAAATTCTTTCTTTGTTATATCATTTTTTCTACTTCCACCTGTTTTTTTCCAGCTGTCTTTATACAAAACTAATATCAATTCAACTGGCGCGATAACATAAGGAGCGGAGGCAGACATAAATGAACCCCAGGCTGTACGGCGTGATATGTTGCCCTCGTTCCAAATAATCGTTGAGTGGTATCTCCAACCAACATCTTTTGCAATTTTTGTAATATCTGCGCCGACTGATTTTTGTCCGCCCTTATTTTTATCAAGCGGGATGTTAAGCAAAAATCGCCCCTCGCTTTTTGTGAGATCAAAACATTTTTTAACCCATTTTTGGGTAAATTCCAAATAATTCTCATAAGATAAATTATCAGCATGGGAATTATAGTGAACGTCCACATTATAGGGCGGCGAGGTAACAATCAAATCAATTGAATTATTCGGAATCGCACTGATTTTCAGAATATCATCTTTATATATTAAAATCTTGTCTGTCTCAAAATACGGTGTTTTTGAAACTTTAATGCTTTTTTGATATGTTAACGCACTAGGTATAGTTTTTCCAGAAGTCGGCTCTTCTATATTCCGGATAACATCAAGCACTATGCCTTGTATTGAGACATCCTTCCCATTCCGAAACATAAGCGGTTCCATAGTTTTGTTCGCCGGTTGTAAACGGATTTGCTCCCTCTCTTTATAAAATTTCTTTAAGGTTGCTCCATGATTATCTATGAGAGCAACTACCTTTTGCCCGTTCTCGGCTGTTTCTTGTTGGCGCACTAAAACAACATCGCCGTCATTGATATTTTCATCAATCATACTGTTACCTACTACACGGAGAGCGTAAACTTCTGACGCGAGAGGAATTTTGCTTTTTGGGACAGCAATCATTTCTTTTTCTTGGATTGCTTCGATTGGCTGACCCGCTGTGATTGTTCCCAAAAGTGGAACTTTGACCATTGTCTCTCGACCCAATGCTTCAATAGAGCGCGGCTTGTTTTCTTCTTTCGATACATATCCTAAATCGCGAAGTTTAGAAACGTGAAAATGAGCCGTTGAGACAGACGAGAGTTTTAATTTCTTGCGTATCTCGTCAAGAGAGGGGGCATATCCTTTGCGCTCCTGATAATTGGTTATAAAATCAAGGGCTTGTTTTTGCCTTTTTGTCAGCATGGTAATATTATAGAAAATAAATCGAAAGTGTAGAAGTGCTAGTTATCCACATATAAAAGTTGGTATTTGGGAATGTTGAAATACGGCAATACGTTTATTTATGATATTATATAAAACATGGATGGCAAGCATATACATTTGAAGTATAAAATATGCGTATCGGGGGCGGCGGAGACGGGGCACTGCGCACCGGATGCGC
>DATDWI010000100.1:0-2888 GCA_036517415.1 Minisyncoccota bacterium | reverse complement strand
TGCTTGAGAAAACAGATTTTTTGCAGCGCGCCGTATATCTTCTTTCGTTACGCGATCGAGTTTTTTTATGAGCTGTTTGGGCGTCTCCACTTTATTGAGCAAGATTTCCTGTTCCCCCACAAAACTCGCGACTTCATCGGTCGACTCGAGCGAAATCGCAAGGTGCCCTTTGATATTGTCCTTTGCGCGCGTGAGCTCCTCCCCGGTCACCCCGCCCTTTCGCACTTTTTGGAGGTTTGCGATCATGCGTTCCACTACTTCCGCGGTTTTCCCGTGAGGAACTCCCGCATACGCCGCAAAATATCCTACTTTGCGGTACGCTTGATGCGCCGCCCTCACTGCGTAAGCTAACCCCCGCCGCTCGCGAATATCCATAAAAAGGCGCGAGCTCATATACCCGCCAAGGATCGTTGCAAGTACATCGGCGACTATTCTATCTTTATGCGGCATGGCATATCCAAGCGTTCCGAGAACCACATGGCTCTGCGCGGTATCTTTTGACTCAATATGCATCCGCGGGCCCGGAATAATTTTCGGTGGCTCGGGTGCTTTTGCAAATTTCCCCATACGGAGACCGGCAAACGCCGACCCGACTTTACCGAATATTTTTTCGGGCGAGATATTACCAGCGGCAACAACGAGGGAATTTTCTGCCACATATTGTGATTTCCAGTACGACAAAAATGCGTTCCGCTTGATTCGGCGGATATTTTCAGGAGGACCCACAACATCCCAACCATAGGGATTGTTCCCGTAGACAAGTTCTTCGAAATGCGTCCAGATCTGCCGTTGGGGGTTATCACGGTACATATTGATCTCTTCCAAAATCACGCCGCGTTCGCGGTTGATTTCTTCTTCTTTCAAAAGCGCGTTTTGTAAAATTTCCGAAACAAAAAGAAGGGCCAACGGAAAATGTTTTGCGTCCACTTTGATCCAGTACCCCGTCTCCTCGCGGCTCGTAAATGCATTATGAACCGCGCCAACCGCATCAAGCATCCGGTCAAGCTCGAGCGGCTTAGGATATTTCTTCGTTCCCTTGAAAAACATGTGCTCGAGAAAATGCGAGAGGCCGTTGGTCGCGCGCGTCTCGTAGTTGGCGCCAGTACCCACCAATACAAGGAGAGTTACGGTCTCTGTATTTTGCATCGGAACTGACATCATACGGAGGCCATTTGGGAGTTTTCGTTTGAATATTTCCATAGAGTTTTAAGTGTATTATAGCACGGGATTTTGAAATTCCTAGTCACGCAGAAGATGGGATACATGGGTAACAAGTCATTGACAAGCGCCCAGAAGAGGCATAGGACTGATGAGAGACTCGGCTTCAAAAAAAGAACTGGGGTGGCCAGATGACGACGAAACACGTTGGCATACTTAGCCCGGAACAGCTTCTTGCAAACAAGTTCTCCATCATCAAGCGGCTCTGGGAGCGTGGCGATATCCAATGCGAACAGAACGGAAAAGTATTTGAGATTTATCTCAGGGATCCGATCTTGCAAGATTACGCAATCCGCCGGGATATCGCATCGCTCTTTTTATCTACGATTACTGAACGCTACTTTTATATGGGCGCGCCGACGGTGCGACTCGGACTCATCTGTATCTCGTGGGCAATCGCGCCGATCGTCGGGATACTGGGAGACCAGCTTGAATGTGAGATTGTGGAAATCGCACCCAGCGAGGGACGTACCATGTATGGCAAGCCCAAATCCGGCACCGATAAGCTCATCGTGCTCGATGACCTGATCCAGTCAGGACATACCATTACCGGAGCTGTGCACAGTCTGCTCAATGCGGGATATCCGGTTGCCCAGATTACCGCTCTTTGCGACAAGGAAGTAGGCGGCAGGACGGTTATCGAGCGGGAAACTGCATCGTTTGCCGCATCGCGCGGCATCGAGCCGCCGAAGATCACCGCGATCATTGAAAAGCGCTTCATTGTGCAGGTGCTACAGGGAATACGGCCCTCTTAAGACAGCAACAACGCCGGCTACTCAATAGCTGGCTTTTTCTTTTCGCCACGCGATACAATGAAAACATGTGGGCTTCGGTACTGGTTATTTTATATCGCACATTTATACCTTTTACGATTTTCAGGTGGCCGCTCGGAGGCGCTATCCTCTCAATGCTCGCGGATGCCTCCGACGTTATGCTCTTCCAGCAATTTGGGTACGGCTATTTTGATTACTTCGGCCCAAACGGATACCACTTTTTCGATAAATTTTTTGATACCTACTATCTTTTCTTTGAGTTTCTTGTTGCGCTCAAATGGGCAAACGCGCTTGCCCGCCGCACCGCGGCAGGTCTTTTTATTCTTCGCCTCTCGGGAGCGGTTCTTTTTGAACTAACAAAAATCCGCTGGTTATTCGTGTTCGCTCCGAATATTTTTGAGAATTTTTATCTTTTCTATACAATCGCAAAAAAATGGGCGCGCTTTGAAACCACATCGGCCAAGAAACTTACCATTGTATTACTCATTGTCGGTATACCAAAAGTCATTCAGGAATATCTCATGCATTTCGTTTATGTAGACCAAACATGGAATTTCTTGCGAGACACCTTTTTCTGGTGGCTCTATTGAATAATTAGCAAATACGAATATTCCAGCTATAGCTGTGTAATTCGTATTTGCTTTTACTCCATCCCGCTAATAAGCGGAGTGGGGTTTATCATGGATACTATGTTCTTAAAATCAACTTCCTTGGCATAGTTTGACTGATGGCTATTTTTATTGATAACATTTTTAAAGAATAACCAACCGATGAGGAGGTTCAGCTATGTTCTTTCAATACGTCCGGTACCGATGGATGCTGCGTTACGCCGGGCAATGTGCGCGGGCGTTCCTGAATTCGCAGTGTGTACCTTTTGTTCGCCGGGTTGCGCTGGGA
>DATDWI010000099.1:0-3130 GCA_036517415.1 Minisyncoccota bacterium | reverse complement strand
CGTAAAAACAGGCACCGGAGTCCTGGTTACCAAAAAACCGATTACGCCCGACAGAGAAGAGATGAGAGAGAATCCCAGTTCGCGAAGCGCAAAACTTCGCATCATCAAAAAAATATAAATACTATGAATGCCATTGCATATACCGTCGTCAACATACCTCAAAAAAGGCTCGTCAAAAGCGAGACCCTGCTTTTCGTCGGATGCGCAATGCTCTATCTCATACTCACCGGTTCCATTGTTTCAAATAGCGTTCAAAGGGAGCAGCTTAAATCCGATCTTTCCCTGGAATTGCGTCGCGCTCAGGAAACCGAGAGCGTATTTGTCGCCGAAGGCGGGGAATTGCCGTTATTCATCGGGCAGGGATACGAAGAGCCGCACGCACTTGAAGTAATCAAAAGGAGACGCAATGTTGCAGAAAACTCGCGCACATCTCTCTACTAGGCGGGCGCGCATAGTAGTACTGTGCGTTACCGCTATCGTGGGCCTCACTATCCTGCGCCTTTTTTTTATTCAAATATTGCATCATAAACGGTACAACGATCTGGCAAAACGCCAGCAAAATCTCAAGGTAGACGCCCAGCCGCGTCGCGGGGATATTTATTTCCAAAACAAGGACGGAACAACACTGACAGCAGCAACCACTAAACAAGGGTTTTTACTGTATCTCAATACGCGAGCCCTGGGAGAGCCCGAAGAAACATATACAGCGCTCAATGCTATCACGCCAATAGACAAAAATATCTTTACCAAAGCGGCGGCAAAGCAGAATGATCCTTACGAAATCGTAAAACGACGACTCACCTCCGCCGAAGCGGAAAAAGTAAAAACGGAGAACCTTGCCGGAGTCGGCCTCCAGGAAGAAAAATGGCGGTTTTATCCGGGAGAAACCCTGGGAAGCCATGTAATTGGGTTCGTATCCACCCCAAACGACGTCGCCGAAGGGAAATATGGCATTGAAAAATATTTGGACAGTATGCTGAGCGGCAATGCCACAAAAAAAACAAGCGAAGGCGGCGGCTTTCTCGAAACACTTAAAAAACAGTTTGAGCGGGAGCCCGAAGCCGGAGCAAACATCGCCCTCACCATTGAACCTGCCGTGCAGCGTTTTTTGGAAACTGAAATAAAAAAAGCGGCGGAAATATGGCGCCCCGACAGCGGCGGCATTCTGATACTGGAACCAAAAACGGGAAAGATAGTCGGTATGACCGCATTTCCCACCTATGATCCGAACGAGTATTACAAAGAAACCGACCTCGAAGTATTTCTTAATCCGTTTGTAGAAAAGATATTTGAACTGGGATCGGTATTCAAGCCGCTGACGATGGCTGCTGCTATTGACCGAGGAGCTATCACTCCCGAGACAACGTATGTAGACAAAGGCGAAGTAAAAGTAGGAGTCGCCACCATAAAAAATTTCGACGGCAAAGCGCGAGGACTCCGCTCCATGACGCAAGTGCTCGAAGAATCCCTCAACACTGGCGCGGTATTTGCCATGCAGCAGCTCGGCGGAGAACGTCTGAGAGAATATTTCATCAACTTCGGCCTTGGAGAGAAAACCAACATTGACCTTCCGGGGGAAATCAAGGGAGACATCAGCAACCTCAAGTCCGGAAGGGAAGTTGAATTTGCGACCGCCTCCTTTGGCCAGGGAATTGCGGTCACCCCGATCGAACTGGCCATGGCGCTCGCTTCGCTTGCCAATGAAGGGAAACTCATGCGACCCTACGTGATAGCAACAGAACCTTCTCTGGCGCCAAAAGCAGTGAGACAGGTCGTCAGCCCCGAAGCAGCGGCTGCCGTCAGCCGGATGCTCGTAGATGTGGTAGACACATCTCTTGCGGGAGGAAAGGCAAAAATCCCCGGCTATAGTATCGCTGCAAAAACAGGAACCGCCCAAATACCCAAAGAAAGCGGGGCTGGGTACTCGGAAGATTTCTTGCATTCATTCTTCGGATACTTTCCCGCATATGACGCCAAATTTTTGATTTTTATGTTTCTCGAGCGCCCCCGGGGTGCGATATACGCTTCACATACGCTAACAGATCCATTTATAAACACCGTACGATTTCTCATTAATTATTACACTATTCCACCTGACCGATGATCAAGAAAATTATCACCAACATATTAATTGCGGAAGCAAAAATCGCACAAAAACGCTTCCGCCCTACGATCATCGGTATTACCGGATCGGTAGGAAAATCTTCGACCAAAGAAGCGATCGCGGCGGTCTTGGGACAAAAATTCCGCGTCCGCGAAAGCAAAAAAAGCTACAACAGCGAGCTGGGTTTGGCGTTGTCCATTTTGGGATTGCCGACTGCCTGGAAAAATCCCATCGGCTGGATACGAAATATCATCGCGGGAGCGCGGGAAATATTCCGGAAGGACTTTCCGGAGATCCTCATTTTGGAAATGGGCATTGACCGCCCGAAAGATCTTGACCGACTGCTTCTGATCGCGCGCCCCCAGATCGGCGTGGTGACCGCCATCGGAGATATTCCGGTGCATGTGGAATTTTTTGCGGGGCCCGAAGACTTGGCGCGGGAAAAAATGAAACTGGTACGATCACTCCCCGCAAGTGGGCATGCGGTGCTCAACTTCGACGATGCGACGGTGTGGGATATGCATACGAAAACCAACGCGCACATCCATAGCTACGGATTCGGAGAACATGCTGAGTTTATGGCATCGAATGATAAGATATCGTTCGCCGGAACAGTATTCAAAGTAAATCACGATGGCGCATCGGTGCCGGTACACCTTAGGAACGCTTTTGGGCGGCAAAATATTTACTCCGCACTCGCAGCGATGGCCGTTGGGAAAATTTTTGACATGAACGTGGTCGAAATCGCCCAGGCGATTTCGATATTTCAGTCGCTACCCGGAAGAATGCGCCTCATCGAGGGAGCAAAACAAAGCTGGATAGTGGACGATTCGTACAATGCTTCTCCGTTGGCGCTCCACGCCGCAATTGATACATGGAAAGAACTTGCGGAATCATCGGAAACACCGGTACGGCGCATCGCGGTATTGGGAGATATGTTGGAAATAGGGAAGTTCACGATTGAGGCGCATCAGGCAGTGGGGGAACGCGTAGCGGAGATGGCAGACTATTTTGTTGCAGTAGGAC
>DATDWI010000098.1:0-3344 GCA_036517415.1 Minisyncoccota bacterium | reverse complement strand
GATTATATGACCATCGACGATTGGATAGGAAGCAAGGGCGGCATAAACTTTTTTGTCTTTATAAATAATTGCTTGAGGAGGCGGATTGGGTAATTTAGCCATAATTGTTAAATAGTTCTTATTGAATAAATTTTCGGAATCTAATGCGCCAGATGGCAAGAGCGTTGGCGAGAATGACGCGGATTGTCATTTTTGAGATGCCATATCTGCGTTCTTCAAAAAAGATCGGAATTTCGGTAACCGAGGCGCCTATTTTTATGAGACGATACTTAAGACCAATAACAAACGCATATCCGCGCGTTTCGAGTTGATCGAGGTTTATGCGAGACAGCCGCTCGGTTCGCATGGTATTAAATCCGGATGTCCAGTCGTGCACGCGAAACCCCAAAAGCAATGATGTATACACATTAGATCCGCGACTTAAAAGCTTTCTATACCATTTCCATTTTTTGCTCACACCTCCCCCCTTGATATAACGCGATCCCACGACCACATCGTATGTTTTTGCTTTTTCAAGCATTTCCGGAAGGCACTTGGGGTCATGCGAAAAATCTGCATCCATAGTGGTAATGGTATCGTATGTTTTTTCCGCAAGCACAACGCGGAACGCATCAATATATGCTTTTCCTAATCCTTCTTTTTTGGGACGCCGCATCAGAAAAAGATGCGGATAGTTTTTTTGGAGTATCGTTGTTGCCTCCGCGGTCCCATCCGGGGAGTTATCGTCTACCACTAAAATAAAAACATCGGGAAGAAGCTCAAAAATCGCAGGAACGATCCTCTCAATATTTTCTCGTTCGTTGTAAGTTGGGATGATGATGATTTGTTTGTCCATAGTAAATATTATGGTAACGCATAAAGGACAACTGACAAACCAACAGATTTTGCTTTAAGTAATTGTATCATGCTTCTGATTGACCCGCTGGTGAAGTTTTCTATATTGTGAGTTTCGCCGAATCCCTTGATGCTCGTCGCGCGCGCAATGACCGGGTTGAACGCTTCGTAATAGGGCAAGTTTTCGTTCGGCTTCATGCTTATTAAAATGTATTGATAATCACCCTCTTGTATATACGCGTCAAGTGATCTAAAAAAGTTTTCATTGGAGACCGAGTACAGATTAAGCGCATGAAATGAAGGAATTCCGCGAGGATTTTTTGCAAATTCGCGCTCTGCCTTGTCTACTCTTCGCAACGAGGCGCTATCTATTGATTCTTGTTCGGCAATCGCTTTTGGTGTCGACGTGATGCGCGTAAGATTTGCATAGGTAATAATTTTTGTGTTTGGCACGATGTTATACTCTATCCAGCGGCGCGCCTGTATGCGATTATCATCACGATATTTTAACCACGCAAGTTTTGTTGATGCAGCAATTGGTATTGATAGGATAATAAGAATTACCGCGAGCGCAAGTTTGTTTTTTGCGGCGTAGTTGAAGATCGAAGCACCTCCGTATCCTGCGGCAAGCGAGAGAATAGGAATAACGGGCAGCATAAACCGTTCTTCAAAGCGAAAGCCGAGATAAAAGGTCACGGCATAGAGCACAACAAAAGCAATGATCACCAAACAATAGCCACGATATCGTTTGTTTGCGAAGAGGGTACTAAGACCTAATATTGCAAATACAATGAGTATTGGCTCGATGAATGTTATTGGTTTTAGAAATTCTACTGGGCTTTTCAGAAGGCCGATGAATGTTTTAGTGCTGTCGACCAGTGTGGTATCCGATACGAAGCCGAGACTGTTTGGATTGAGCATCATTGGTATTACCGCAAGCGCAAGAAAAATAAACGCCGCTTGATATAGAGTTTTATCTTTCAATGCTTCGAATACGGTTTTTTTCTCTACGAAAATGTACGTTAACGGGACGAGCAATAGGGTAAATACAGACATAATGCTAAATCCAAAGCCGATACCAGTAACAAGCGCGCACAAGAGATATCGTTTGCGAAATAAAAAATGTTGATTTGTGATAATCCACAATCCAAATGTCACAAAAAGTGTTGCTGGTATCCAATGAATTGCAAATACAGATAGATTGATGTGTGTGACGCTTGAAGCAAGAAAAAACGCGGATGCAAGTGCCGCCAACCCACTTTGAAATATTTGTTTCGCTGTTTTATAAACTAACCATATAGTCAGTATTCCAAAAATGATGCTTACGAAGCGCGCTGTAATAAAAAAAACAGAGGCGTCAACAAGAAGATAGTTAATGAATTGGGTCCACCCATCAGAAAATAATAGGTATTTGCTCCCAATAATTAAACTAAATGGCACGAGATAGAGATAGGATAGATACGGCGGATAGTATAAAAGACCCCCGAACGCTTCCTGATGAAAACGAGGCACGAGCGTTTTCGCTTCCAGCATTTTCAATGCAGAAGTTACCAACGACGGTTCGTCGTCAAATAGCCAAAGTGGCAGTCCGTAGCCAACACCAGCGATGCGCACCAAAAATGCAAACACTATGATTGCACCAAGAATATATCGCGGCTGTGCAATGAAATTCATATTCTTTACTATAATCGGTAACCACTTGCAAATCCAGCGGCTTTGTGATACATTTTTTACAGAATGGAGGGCGAGAACAATGCCTGATGATAAAGGCACCAACGATCAACAATGCAAGAAGTGTGGTCGATTGTTTAACCTACACAACGGAAACAACGGTTATTGTTATACGTGTGACGCAGAAGACGACACATTGATGAATCTTGCTATCATTATTCCAGTCGCAATAAGCATTTTGGAGGAATAAACATGGCCGATTTCGGGGCATTGCAGTTGGTACGGAGCCAGATTCGTGATACGCTCGCTAAGAAAGAAGCGAATGAGAAAAAAGCAGAACAAAATGGCGGAATGACGAGTTCCATCCATCTGATTTCCGCCATTCGAAAAGAAATTGAAGAAATTTTTCGCCAAGCTCTTGCGGAATGAAACAATGCCCCGATGTACATCGGGGCGCTTTTTTCTTTGTGCGAGTCATGATACCATTTGCAACATGCACAAGTTATCTATTATTATTCCCTCTTACAACGAGGCGCGGACTATTAAAACGCTGATTGAAAAAATCAAAGCAGTTGACCTGCCCGCCGGCAAGGCGGGTTTGGGAAATGTAGAAAAAGAAATTATTGTGGTGGATAATGGATCAACGGATGAGACTGCGCAAATTCTCAAAGCCGTTGATGGAATTCGCGTGCTTACTTTGAATCCGAACCGAAAAAAGGGCGGGGCGGTAAAAGCGGGCATTAAAGAAGCAACGGGCAATATTGTAATTGTTCAAGATGCGGACCTTGAGTATGACCCCAATGATTATCCGGCGATGATTCGGCCGATTCTGGATGGAA
>DATDWI010000097.1:0-6758 GCA_036517415.1 Minisyncoccota bacterium | reverse complement strand
GCTTTTCCTCAAGGTAATTTCCCTTATTTTCCACTTCGCGCGCTTATTGCTATTGCGGGGTCGCTCCTTGCGGTCGTCATATTTTTGATTGCCGCGTTGTTATACCGAAACATCTGGTTTGCGACGCTAAGCGCATCGTTCGTTGTCTTTGACAATGCGCTTATTGTCTATTCGCGCACAATTTTGCCCGAAATGCTTCTTCTGCTCTTTGGTTTTTCGGGCATTTTGTGCTGGATTTTATCTGATCAAGCAAAACATGAAACTAACGAAAATATGCGTGGTGAGCAAAAGCATTGGTTGGTCGTCTGGGGTTTATTTCTAATTGCGGCGGTTTTGTGGGCGCTTGCGGCATCAATGAAACTCACCGGCCTCGGATTTTTGCTCACCGCTTCTTTGTTTTTACTCTACCGCAAACAATACGCGAAACTTATCGCGGCATGGGCGATGTTCGCGCTTGTGTATAGTGCAGTGTTTTTCATATTCTTTTCTACGATCAAAGACAGCACTATACCATATACGCATTTCCGAAACCAAGCAATACAAAAAATTGATTTTTCTACGCCAAAAACTCTGACAAATTTTATCCCATTTTTTATCCAACATCATCGCGCAACGCTCGTCGCTCATACCGAGGTCCCCACCGATCCCGCAATACATCCATTGCGATGGCCATTGTACCACCGCTCAATAGGGTTTTGGGGAACGAGCAATAGCGAACGCATAAACGTCTCTGGAAATATGGTAATATGGACTTCAACCACGCTTGCAGTGCTTGTTGCTCTTGTGATGGTTACGCTTAAAAAATTCAAGTATTCCGCAGCACCATTCCCTATTCCAACATTGCCACTAATAGGATATTTAGCAAATTATGTGCCATTCGTATTTGTTCCCCGAGCGCTCTATCTCTACCATTACTTTGCCGCGCTGATATTCGGATTTTTACTGCTCCCGGCGCTGGTGCAATTTTTTGCCAGCTTGGCTGTTGACAAATCCTCGCAAAGAAAAAAAATAGCGCTTGCTTTGATTTTGTGCGCCATATTATGGTATATACTACTTATACCAAGAACATACGGCGTTCCGTTTTATTCAATATTATAAACGCGGCCATCGTATACCGGCTATTTGCCCCGATGGCCATCGGGGAGAAAGCGACTCAATTTATTAGGTGACGCGGCCATCGTATACCGGCTATTATGCCGCCTTGCCAAGGCGGAGAAAGGGGTTCAATTCCCCTTGGCCGCATATTGACAAGTGTAGTCAAATGTGCTACACTTAATAACATGAAAAATGGCATAAAAATAGCCAATAAAATAATAATCTTGGTGGGGGTTTTTGTCGTCCCTTTCATCGTTTTTGCTGCAGCGCCTACCATAACGACAAACCCAGCGTCTAATGTGGGACGAACGGAGGCGCGACTAAACGGCTATGTAACCGCATCGGGGTTAAGCCCGCTCGTTGTGTGGGCAGAACTTGGCACATCTTCGAACAATCTGGATTTTTCTACGCCTCAGCGAAATGTCGGCTCGCATACCGTGGCAACTTTTTCACAAGAAATTATCAACCTTCAACCAAACACGTTATATTATTTTCGCGTCGTCGCGCAAAATCCGGATGGAAAAACCTATGGCTCAATGCTAAACTTCCGCACGGGACCAGGTAGTGGCACCGGTTACTCAAATTCAGTAAATTCTGGATCCACGCCACCGAACAGCGGCTCTGACTCACCGTCACCGGGAGTCACAACGATGTTTGCAACAAATATTACCTACAACTCCCTCACCTTCAACGGCTATGTAATCCCGCAGGGATCAAATACCTATCGCTGGTTTGAGTGGGGTACTACGCAAATACTCGGAAACCGCAGCGGCTTTGTCTTTGCAGGAACGCAACCAAATAACTTTGCCTTTACGGCAACGGGTCTTAATCCGGGAACAACCTATTACTTCCGCGCTGTTGCGCAAAACAACGCAGGTGTCGTACAAGGCAGTATATTTAGCGCAACAACGCTTGCGACCAATCAATCCCCTGTGGGGACTTCCAGCATCATGATTGCGCCGCTGGTGTCTGCAAAATTGCCCATTGGCATTACCGCAACGCAAGCAACGCTCAACGCCGTTGCTATTCCCGGCAGCGCATCGCTGGTTGCGGGATACTTTGAATGGGGAAATAATTCTCAAACACTTGCCAACGGCACGCCGCCGCAATCACTACAAGCAAATGGCGTTGTATCGTTTGCTCAAACGATAAACAATCTTTCCCCCGCAACAACCTATTACTACCGCGCAGTGGTGCAAGACGCGAATCTTACCGCGTATCGCAGTGCTATTGTGAGTTTTAACACGCCATCACGTATCGCAACGCCGCCTTCATCGGTTACAACCTCTGAAGGAAGTCCGTACAAGCAACCAGCGCCTCCGGCACCAAAACAAACAGAACCAGAAGAAAACGCCGGGCAGCAAAACGGACGCGGAGCAGCTGGCGCAATTTTTTTTGGGACCCCGTCGGCGGGACTCATTGGATGGCTTTTGGTCATTGTGCTTTTGGTGGTTTCGGCAATACTCAGCGTGATGCTGATACGTTGTAAGAAACAGCCGCGAGCAACAAACGGAGCAAACGGGTTTCGCGAATTTCCCGACTAGACGCAAAACACACCAGCCCTTAAAGCTGGTGTGTGCGTTATTTCACCGAATTCCTGCTACGCGCCGTACGCTTTCTTCAACCAACGAAGGAATGCGCGGGGCTTGCGTATCCTGATAATACTGCTCAATAAATGAACGAAATACCGGAAGCGCAATTCTCCCGCCCGGCTCGCAGTAGAGATGTTTCTTTTTGGGATTATACGTATCGCACTGGC
The DNA here is from genome assembly GCA_036517415.1 of Minisyncoccota bacterium. GTDB lineage: Bacteria > Patescibacteriota > Minisyncoccia > UBA11713 > 2-01-FULL-45-33 > DATDWI01. The sequence goes on along the minus strand of DATDWI010000097.1, from coordinate 3,904 downwards.
GCGCGTCGCGACTTAATGATTTGTTGTTATCAAACCCGAACCAGAGAGCAACCGTAATACCATCGGACCCGTAGGTAGATCCAACAAACCATGCGTCTCGAAAATTATTGGTTGTGCCCGTCTTCCCAAAAAATTCAATAGGACAATTTTTCGCGGACTGTGCGGTCGCATGGGGCAAAAGCACTGCCCCCCGAAGCAACTCAACCATAAATTCAGCGGACATGCCAGATATCACCGCTGTGTGTTCTGGCTCCTTTGCGATAAGTATATTGCCTTGATACGTAACAACGTGCGAAATAAGATAGGGTGTTGCTAAGTCCCCTCCATTCGCAAATACGGCAAATGCGCGAGCCATCTCAAGAGGAGTAACCTCTTCTGCGCCAATCGCAGTTGTCGGATATGCTTCAACCGACCGCGGAAGGCCCAGTCGAATTGCCCATTCAACAATTTCCTTGGCCCCCAAGCGCCCGGCAAGCCACACGGTTGCAAGATTCCGCGACTCCGCAAGCGCTTGGCGCATGGGAATCCACCCCTTGGACCGGTTGTCATAATTGTGAATCTTTTTACGAGGCCTTCCGCGACCCATATTGATCGAAATGGGGACGTCGTTGATGCGATCGTCCAAGGACCAGCCCATCTCCAAAGCCGCCAGATATACAAAGGGCTTAAAAGCAGATCCGGGCTGTCTGCGTATCAGGGCACTATGAGGAATCGCGCGATTGAGCGAAGTGTCCGTCGCCCGATATCCTCCATACACAGCCAAAATTTCTCCTTTGTTACTCAATACCACGGCGGCTCCCTGAAAACGCTGCGCGTCATCGGGAGATACATGGTCTTGGTGACGATCAAGGTATTGATGACGTCCTTCATCCATAACCGCATTGAGAATGCGCTGAGCGCTGTGATTAATGGTTGTATGCACCGAAATAACACCGCGAAACAGCAAGTTGGTTGTCCCCCATCGCTCCGAAATTTCGCGCCGTACCAAGTTCCCTACCGCAGGAGCAAATTGCTCTTTGGATTGCGGGGCGGATGCGGTGACTGATTTCTTTCGAAATTCCTCCAAATCTCCTTCGCTCACATAGCCATTCCGCTTCATAAGGGAAAGCACGACGTTCCTTCGGTCACGCGCCGCTTCGGGATGATGAGGGTTATAGCGCTCCGGATTTTTTGGAATTCCGGCGAGAGTCGCCGCTTCGTCAACAGCAATGTTGTGAAGCTTCTTGCCGAAATAATACTCGGCGGCTGCCGCAAACCCATAGCGCCCATTGCCCATCGGCGCAACATTGGCAAACATGGTAAAAATTGCCTCTTTCGCTTGCTGCGAAGAACCCAGCTCCTCTGTTAAAAATCGCTCGAGATGCACGGCACACGACTGTTCTTTAAATTTCCGATAAAGCTTTTGTAGATTGGTTCGTTTCTGGCGTTGCTCGGCGGCAAGATCGCCAGAAAAGTAAATTAAGCGACACGCCTGTTGAGTAACGGTAGAAGCCCCCTCTTTAAATTGCGGGACAATCGTTTTTTGTCTCATTGAAAATCGCGTGGATGCAACAACGTTTGTCGCAAACGATCGTCCCCAAAATGCAACCGCGTCAACCCCGTTGTGATCAAAGAACCGATGATCTTCTATTGCAAGAATTGCAAAACGAAGCTCCGTTTTGATATGCTCGTAGTCAACGATGCGACGAAACACGGGAATTTTTTCTATGTAATCCTCCACGCCATAAAACATATGAATCGGGAGTTGATCGGGTCCTCTGCTAAAAACTTCTGTTACGGCAACGGGTCGGTACGAAAGAAAATGAGAAAAATCGGGAGGAGTAAGAATATACCAGATCGCAAGCCACCACCATAGAGGCGCCGAGCAAAGCAAAACAAAAAACAACACGCCGATACATCGCAGCCAACGCGCTATTCGCCAGATTCTCTGCATAGATAGCCCTCCGAAACTATTAAAGATCTCTTCGCATACAGTGTAGGATATTGTATCGAAATTGCAAGAAAAAACACAATGCTGTTATACTATAAAAAGAGAGGGAGAGCACGGAGAGCGTGATGCGGAAAGCAACGCCGTGGGGTGTCGCAATAATTCTGTTGTTTTTGGCCAGTTGTAGTAACAACCGCATTCTCATGGCGCCGATAGCGCCTGCCTCGGCAAGCACAGAACATTTGCCTGCAAAAACTTCGGAAAGAAGTGCGGGCGAACAAGCAATCACGCCGGAACTTTTAAAACAAAAATCCATAGAGGCGCGAGAGTTTCTGAAATTGGTACCGGTCAAAGAATTTGCCTGTACCATACGGGAAGGAAGGCGAAGGCATAAACTCAAAGGAAGAGAGATTGCTCTTGGTCTTCTCGACCCGGTAAGTCGCGAAAACCGTTACGCTAAAATCGGCATTTGTTTTTCGAGCCCTCAAAAAACCCTCACCGTGCTCGACGGCAATCTCCCCATACGGTGGCTTCGCGGAAGAGGTATTACGCATTTTGCATTTGAATCCAGCGACGACAATGCGCCACCGATAGTAGTGGATAGCAAACAATGGATGCGTGAAACCCAGCGCGGAGAATATTATTTCCCGTATACCGATGATTTTTTGTTCATAGAGTTTGTTTTAGATGGTGCTCGATTTTTGCTCTCCCAAGTCCGCCAAGCGCAAGAAGAACTCTGCGCGCTCAATATTCGATCGCGCACATTTCCTTTAAAAAAACTCTGCGGGGTATTTCCAGACAATCTTGTGCTCAACGTCGCGCTCATCGAACAAATAGATGAAGATGAATTTGGCAACGCGTGTCCGCACGAAGAGATGTTGCCACCGCACAACAGGATTTTTCAAAATTGCGCCGAGTATTCTGTCTTTAAGGTACTGGTACACTATGCACGCAATACCTATGACGCGTTCCGATACGTCGGAAGCCGCGCGGGCGCCATTGGCCCTATGCAATTTACCAGAAAAACATATCGCGACATTGCCCTCAACAAATATCCGGAAGCAACATTGATACGGGACTTTGAAACCGGGGCACGGGATTTGAAAAACTCTATTAAAGCGGCGATGTGCCTTTTGGATTACGAGCTTTCGCGTATGCCGCCGCGGGTTCACCAGATTTTCCTTCTTGACTACCGTGCCGGAGGCCTCTACCCGGTTGTTGCATACAACGGAGGAAAAAATCGCGCACAGTGCCTCTTTCGGCAAAAACGCACGGGGCAATGCAAGGCTAATCGAAGTGCGTGGAGAGAAACCACGGGCTACATCGCTAAGTACCAAGGCATTTGGTATATTATTGACAATCTTGTTTCCGCGCTTGAACAAAACTAAAAATCACCCCGTCGCTCGTGAGCGACGGGGTTACGTTCAATATCCGTATTATTATGCATAAGGCCACATACATATTATTGATAAAATAACAAAAAAATAGTACCATGAGTTATTATGTATGTACTCTGAAAGAGATCCTGCGGAGGAAGTATGGACATAATTGGGCGCCGTAGCCAAGTGGTAAGGCAAGAGTCTGCAACCCGCCAATAATTTGGCCCAGTGGCGAAGAGGTAACGCAGCGGTCTGCAAAACCGCAATACGTGGGTTCGAGTCCCACCTGGGCCTTTCCATAATTTAGGCGGGCGATTCCCTCCGGCGCCTATAGAAACTGCCCTCGTGGTGAAACCGGCAGACACGCTCGACTTAAGATCGAGTGCCGAAAGGCGTAGAGGTTCAAATCCTCTCGAGGGCAAAAACGAGATTAGAATTATTTCTCAAGACGCGCCATTGCGTCGTGGTTGGTATCGAGCATAAAAACGATAAACGGGAGCGTTCGGCGTTGTACGACATCCGCGAGATACCGGTGCGCCTCGGCTTCATATTCTTTCAGAGAAGCAAAAATCTCTTTTGCTGTGGTATCAGGATACAG
>DATDWI010000096.1:0-4701 GCA_036517415.1 Minisyncoccota bacterium | reverse complement strand
AAACAAGAATTGAGGGATATTGCCAAAGATCAATTTGGCGATATGGTGAAGGCCGTGGTTGATGTACGGCAAAGTATTATGGCGATCGGGGGAGAGCTGCATGCGGATGAGGAGGTTTTGTTGAGCGAACAAGAGGGGTCGCAGCGCAAAGATACCTGGGGCATCAACCTTTATCCCGAAAAACCCGAAGAGGAGTGGATTGAATTTGATTCCATGGTAAATCTCAAGCCGCAACACGGCAATCGGTCGCGAGGAATTGAAGATGCCGCTATGCGCCAAAAAATAAAAGGGATTGTTTCTCGTTTGATTCCTGACTGATATGAAGACCATGCATCAAACCTTGGCGCACGGAAGATGGCGCGAGCTTTCCCTTTGCGAGCAGATGGGGAATATTGGGAGCGAAGTTTCTCGGATGCTCTTGTGGCGCGATAAAGGCCGCAGCTCTTTTGAGCACGCGCAAGACAGGGCTTTTGAGCTGTTTGAATTGACGCTGGAAGATCCGCGCTGGCGAGGGCGTCTGCGTGAAATCGCGCGTGCGCGGGAAGTGTTTGCAGACGCGATTTTGGGCGGCACAGAATACCAAAGCTCTCTTGAGGATTTGGAACGTTATTTCTTTCATTTTGCCTATTGTGCCCGTCAACACATATAAAACGCACACGTTGAGATTTCGGGAAGTGAACCGCGATATTTTTGAGGCGATCAAAACAGGGAAAAAGCGAGTGGAAACGCGAGCCGCAACCGTACGGTTTGTTGCGATACAACCAGGTGATACAATACGAATGGTTTGCGGAAAGGATATATTTGAAAAACAAGTAAAAAACACCGCTATTTTTAAAACAATACCGGATATGCTGAAGGCATATGCTTTGAAAGACGTGAATCCGTTCGCAAATTCTATTGAGGATTTAGAAAAGATGTATTATGGTTTCCCCGGATATCGTGAAAAGCTTAAAAAGCATGGTCTCGTCGCATTAACATTTAAGTAAATCTGTCGATAAATAAAACTATCTTATTATGAGAGAATTCGGTCCCACCCCAAAGGAAATGGGTTTAAGGGCAGAAGATATTCGTACGAGCGCACAAAAATCGGGGGAATTTGGGGATAATGTTAAGAGTGAAAAGAAGATTTTTGCAACAATTGAAAGATTGCCGCAACGGCCTATTGTTTTACATGGGACCTCGCTTGATCGGGTAGAGCAAATCATACAAGAAGGAGTCACCGAAGAGAGATCTTCGTATTTTATTTTTGATCCGCGAGATTTTGATCAAGAAAACAGCAAAGATACTCTTGTCGCCCTTAAGAATTCCCTTCGTTATACGGCTCGTTGGGCGCGGCAAAGGGCTCTGACCCTCAATTCCCAAGTATTTGAAGCCGCAGGACACAAATGGGAGAACGTGCTTTCTGATCCAGAACATGCTCCCGCGCTTATTGTTGCCTTACCAGAGGACACTTCTTTAAAGGGGCGATTATTTAAGGATAGACATTTCGCGTACGGAGATGTGAAAACAGAAGGGCCGATAAATAAAAACGAGATTCGGCAGGTAATAAAACTAGACGAGGAAGACATTCCAGAGATTAATAGGTATTTAACAGATGCATTCTTGAGGGTGGGTAAAGGGAGAAACGAAGCTGCGATTAGAAGATGGGGAATAAAAAATGGCCAAGATCCAGACGAAGCCGTTGCGAGATTTCGAGGAGATCCCTTAAGTGGCCCTCTTCTTACCTCGGGCTCAGAAGGATTCAATATGATGAATAGTGCGCTCGAGAAGGCCCTGGTGGCAAAGGCATACAAATTTTTCGAACATTATAATCAACAATAAGATAATCTATATATTGCCTTTATGTATAAAGATCTACCGCGCAACCCGGAATTTGCCGCAGAGCAAAAAATGCACGATGATTTTGAGCGGTTGCAAAACATCACTAAAGTTCTTGAGGAGATGGGCTTTCAGGTCATTGAGCACCCTACGCCGGACATATTGGAGAATCCTACCTCGGAGGCAGGTTTTCCTATTGTGCGTGATGGCCTTGATGGAATTCGGGCGTCATACACCAAAGATCGGGGACTTGTCATCTGGTTTGCAAATTCGTTTGAAGATCGTGATAACCCCAGACGTAAAGAAGTGGTTGAGAGATTAAACGAGGAGGGATTGTTATAAAAGGCATGAAAGAAATTGAGATCTTAGTAAAAGTTTTTGGATCGGATGCGACGGTGGATAAAAAACTGAGACGCACCACTCGGTTTCTTGGGAATGTTCACGTCCGCGATATTTACTATTACGATCCACTACGAAAGAGTAACTACATTAGAAAAGATGGCAGGTTTTCAGGATCGTTCCGCTTGAGAAGGAAAAACGGCAAAGTGTTGCTGACGCATAAACAGGACATCTTTACTCGTAGGGGCTTATGGTTTTATTCAGAAGAGCATGAGACCGAAATCAAGAACTTTTTTGCAGGGCAAAAAATTATTGAGGCACTCGGTATGAAAAAGCTCATTGCTTTATTTATTTTGAAAAGGACGTACAAATCAAGAGAATACAAAATAGTTCTTGAAAACGTTCGCGGCTTGGGTATCTTTCTTGAGGTTGAAGCTTTGCGAATGAGAAAAAGCGAAAGTGTGCGAGATGTTAAAAAAAGGATTTTGCAATTTATTGAGGGGCTTGATGTACACACCAGTCGCGAGCTTGGCATCGGAAAAGCAGAATTGCTTTTGGCGAAGCGCAAACGTTTAAAGCTACCACCTCGCTACATGGCATTTTTGGCAAAATTTGATTATGCCGGCAGAAAAAATTAGCCTACAAAACGCCAAAAAGGATAAACTTTTTTATTTTGTCGCAAACGTGGTTGTCTGGCGTCCTTCAGACGGCCGTTGCCTTATATTAAAACGCGCCACAACAGAAAAGGTGCATCCGGGCAAATGGTGCGTTATGGGCGGAAAACTTGAATGGGGCGATCTTGATCTTAAAAACCCCACGCGCATCAACGGCGATGTACTTGATTTTGAGGGTGCGGTTGAGGATCTTTTGGCGCGTGAGGTAAAAGAAGAGGCGGGCATTGATATTGAGCCGAAGCTTTATTACGTCAATAGCATGGCGTTTGTGCGGCCGGACGAAATCCCTGTTGTTTTGGTAAAATTTGCAGCACACTATAAAAGCGGCGAGGTGACACCAGAGAGGGGCGTATTCACGGATTTTGCGTGGGTGGATGCAAAAGAAGCAAAACAACATGATTGCATAAAGGGCATTCCCGCAGAAATCGCCGATAGTATACGTATATTTGGATACCAATGAATGCGAATAGAAATTGCGAATATATGCGAATGATCGCATAGATTTGCATATTGAAATTGGCATTTATTTGCATAATCATGATCGGCGTTTTTGATTCGGGCTTTGGTGGGTTAAGCGTGTTTCGCGAGCTTATCCGCTCATTCCCGAAATACGATTTTGTATATCTGGGTGATAACGCGCGCTATCCCTATGGCGACAGATCCGGCGATGCCGTTTTTCGATTTACCCGCGAAGCAACTGCATGGCTTTTTCGCGAAGGGTGTGAATTGGTCATTCTTGCGTGCAATACCGCAAGCGCACAAGCATTGCGTAGATTGCAGCAGGAATGGCTTCCCGGGCAGGCCGCAGGGAAAAAGGTGCTTGGGGTATTGGTCCCGGTTGCCGAAGCCGTCGCACAGAACGTCCGGGCTGGCGAGCGGGTGGGTATTATCGCAACGCGCGGCACGGTTCATTCAAACGCATATCCGCGCGAACTTGCCAAACATATTCCTGCCGGCATTGAAGTCATCCAACAGGCCTGTCCGTTGTTTGTCCCATTGGTTGAAGAAGGATTGCTTGAGCATCCGATTACCGAGGCGGTTGCGTACCATTATCTTGCGCCGTTGTCTAAGCGTGGCATCACGAAGCTCATATTGGGCTGCACCCACTACCCATTTTTGTTTCCTACCATACAAAAGGTTATGGGTGGGCAATGCCAATTATTCGATTCCGGGCCAATTGTCGCTAAAGCGCTTGCGCAATATTGTGAAAAACACAAGGCCCTGGATATAAAAATACGCAAAACCGGTCTTCGCCGTTATCTCACCACGGACGATCCCGTTCGTTTTAATGAGTTTGCACAGAAGGCAGCAGGCCTTTTTATTGAGGCGGAGAAGCTTGACCTGGTGGAATTTGACCGCGTTTGATAGGATACTTGTTGTTCATGAAGAAACCCCTTTCGCTGATGTTATTGCCGGTTTCCATTCTGTGGCAGGCATTCACACTGCCTTTTTCTGCGCGCGGACGCGCACGAGACCGCATTATTTTAGCGGTTATTTTTGTGTTTGTCTTGGGGGGTGTTTTTGTAGATCATCCTCGTGCGTGGGATAGGTTTGGCGCATGGGCGAATCCAAAAATTGATTCGGTAGCGGAAAAAATCGGCGGCGACCAACTTGCCTGGCGAGTAGGCGTTGCTCCATTCCCGAGCGTTTTTTTCGGGAGAGTATTGAGCGAATTTACGCTCGGACTTGACCTGAAAGGCGGGGTGCAAATGGTGTATGACATTGACACGTCAACCGTTTCGGAAAGCGACCGCGAACGAGCATTGGAAGCGCTGCGCGACGCTATTGAACGCCGGGTTAATTTTTTTGGCGTGCGCGAGCCAAATGTTCTGCTAGAACGGGCCCCGGGCGCAAATCGTCTTATTGTTGA
>DATDWI010000095.1:0-7988 GCA_036517415.1 Minisyncoccota bacterium | reverse complement strand
GATATAGTGTCATTTATCGAAACTAAGCGACCGGAGATACAAGCGAATATTCTTCAAATCGCCGCTTCTATTGAAAAACATTCCGAGCATCCTCTCGCAAAAACCATCGTTGATAAAGCCGCAAAGGATAAAATGGAATTGCTAAATGTCTCAAAATTTGAGGCAATAGCCGGACACGGCGTGAAAGGATTTATTAATGAATCCCGCCTCGTGCTTTTAGGAAACCTACGCCTTATGGAATCTCATCAAGTATCCGTGAGTTCAGAAATAGGTCAAAAAATAGAACAACTGCAAAACGAAGGGAAAACTGCAATGCTCTTGGCTCTTGATAAAGAAGTAATCGGCGCAATCGCCGTTGCCGATACGCCCCGAGAAAATTCAAAACGGGCGGTCGCCGAACTTCGCAGGAATGGAATAGAAATTATTATGATCACGGGAGATAACCAGCGCACCGCCGAAGCAATCGCCAAACAACTCGGTGTTGAAAGAGTGTTTGCCGACGTCTTGCCCGCAGATAAAGCCAAAGGGGTCAAAAAACTTCAAGATGAGGGAAAATTTGTCGCGATGGTCGGTGACGGAATCAATGACGCGCCGGCGCTCGCCCAAGCGGATATCGGTATTGCTATCGGGGCCGGTACCGATGTAGCAATTGAAACCGGTAACATCGTGCTCATGAAATCAGATCCCTATGATATCGTAGCCGCAATTCGCTTAAGCAAGGCGACTGTTGTCAAGATGAAACAAAATCTTTTCTGGGCGGCCATTTACAATGTGCTTTCCATTCCCATTGCTGCCGGAGTTTTCTACAACTCGCTTGGTTGGTCGTTACGCCCCGAAATCTCTGCGCTTTTGATGTCAGCTTCCTCCATTATTGTTGCCACCAATGCGGTACTCCTGAAACGGGTTGAGCCGTATTTGAAAAAATAGAAAATTATTCTTTCGCCAGCACGTTTTCTGCTTCTTCAAGTTTGATAGAAAGAAGTTTTGAAACGCCGTCAGACCCCATCGTGACACCGTATAAAATCGGCGCGATGCTCATCGTCGCCCGGTTGTGAGTAATAACAAGTAGCTGCGTTTTTTTGGAAAGCTCTTTGAGCATAACAGCGTAGCGGCTTGAATTTGCTTCATCAAGCGCGGCGTCGGTTTCATCCAGCACCAAGAATGGCGGCGGGTTGACGGTCGACACCGCAAACAAAAGCGCAATAGAAGTAAGCGCGCGTTCCCCTCCCGAGAGCATCGCGAGCGATTTAATGCGTTTTTTTGGAATATGAACGACAATATCTAAACCAACCTCCTCATTGAAATCTTCTTCGTCGGATCCCGGTATATCTGCAGGTTTCTGTTCTTTCAACAAGCGCAGCTCTGCTTTTCCCCCACCAAAAATCTCCTGAAAAAACTTTGCAAACAAAACATTGATGGTAGCGAGGCCCCGAGCAAAATCATCTGCAATGCGTTCCTCCAGTTCTGTGGCCATTTCTTCAACATGCTTTTTTGCTTTTTGTAAATCATCAAGCTCGCGCGCTAAAAACTCATCGCGTTCTTTCGTTGTTGTAAATTCTTTCAAAACCGCATCATCAACCCCACCCGCTTCTTCAAGCCGAATGCGCATGCGTTCAATTTTTTTACGCATCTGGTCCCTCTCGGACAGGGAAGCAAACAACGCGCCGTCATTCTTCTCCTGCGATGCCGCTAATCCGATCCATTCTTCAAAATCAGAGCTCAACGCTTGCGTGCGCATTTCTACCTGCTCTTTGCGCACACCAATCTCCCGCAGTGTATCGCGCACCCGAGCAAGCTCCTCGCTATAGGTACGATATGCGCTTCTTTTGGTTCGTTGTTCTGCGTTTCGCGCGCGGTAGTGCTCTTCAAGCTCTTGACGTGATCGAGATATTGTTTCTTCTTTTTGTCTTAATACCGTTATATCCTGCTCAATATGCTCCAACGATTTGTTTTTATTGTTGGATTTTGTGGCTCCGGCATGATTGTGCGCTAATTCTTCCAAAAATCGATATACTTTTTGAGTAAGCGAAAACACCGCGTTGCGCAGGCCCTCTACCGCGCCGATCCTTCCCGCGGCTTCGAGATCAACGCGCAACTCATCAAGTATTTCGTACACCTGCTTATGCGGCACCGTATCTCGTGCGGGAGCTCCGTGAGCAACATCCCGTTCCCTCACCCGCCATAATTCCTGCTCGAGCGCTCGTTGCTGCTGCACGAGAGCATCGCGTTCCTTATCAAACTCCGCAAGCCGCTTGAGAAATATTGGAGTGGAATCCTCTTCCTCAAATGCCTGTTCGCTCTCTCGCACGCGTCCTTCGAGTTCTTGCGCTGCGCGCATTGCAGGATCTGCGATATCGGATATCTCCCGCGATTCTCGCGCGATAGCAGTTCTCTCTCTTACGATATATTCGCACGCGAGCTGGCGCAATTCTTCACGAAGGACTGCGGCATTGTGGGACCTTTTCGCCTGCTCTTCAAGATAGCGCAAATGCGGACGGAGTTCGCGGCGCAATGATTCGACATCTTTGATATTTTCTGCTGTTTTTTCCAGCTTGCGTTCTGCTTCGTGTTTCTTGAGCCAAAAAATCTTAAGGCCAAGCGCGTCTTCTATCATCTCTTTCCGCTCTTTTGGCGATGCATACAAAATCCGATCCGCATCTCCCTGGCCAATGATATGGTGCTGTGAAGCACCGAGGCCCACATTGGATAACAGCTCGATAACATCGCGCAATCGCGCCGGCGAACCATTCAGCATGTAGTCGTTGGCTCCGTCACGGTACACCGCGCGCGAGACAATAACCTCATCAAATTCATAGGGAAATGTTTTTTGCGTTCCCATTCCCCTATTGGCGGATACATTATCAAAAACCAACGCAACCGACGCCTTGCCCAGACGCGCGGAACGAGGCGAAGAAGCGGATCCTTCTCCCGCCCCTGCGAAAATAAGATCCTCGCCCTTTTTCCCCCGTAAGCTTTTCATCGATTGCTCGCCCAAGACCCAGCGTATGGCATCGGCAACATTGGATTTCCCTGATCCATTGGGGCCTACAATAGCAGTAGTAGCGGACGGAAATTCCAAAACAATGGGCTTTGCAAACGATTTAAAACCGGCGATCTCAAGACGTTTGAGTAACATACGCGATGCTAATTTACGAATGATTTACGAATGCCACAAATAATGAATTTACTTAATATATCATAAGCGGACAGGTACGTCATTTGACTTTTTTAAATATCTATGCTACGGATTGTATCAAGGCTCTTCGAAAACGGAGAGCTGGTCCGAAAAGGAGGCCAGCTATGAATATAGAGGAAAATCAAAAAAAGCAAGGAATGGCTCGGACCATATACATGCCCGATCCATACCATCTTTTGGTTGTAAAGTGCCGAAAAACAGAAGATGCGATCATTCGTTATGCACAAAATTATCGGCGCGACCTTCCGGATGTAGTCCGAAAATCTCTGCGTCATTATACACATGTTTGGGCAAGTAAAGACGAGGAGCTCGAGGAGCTCAGTGAGCGTGTCCGGTTCCTCAAAAGCCGGAGGGCATATAGCATGGTTCGAGAATGGGCCTTCGCTGAGCGCGCCAAGCATTCCGATCTGCAAAGCACCAAACGGGACGCGTATGAAATCCCGGGAGGAATGATTCTTGATAACGAATTTGTTGATTATCCAGATAATTATGGAGAAATGGCAGCAATTCGCGAGATGGTGGAAGAAACCGGCTTCATTATCGTAAATCTATCAACAAAAGAAAATTTCTTCCACCCAATGAATCCTCGCATCGCAACATTTTTCGAGGATGATTATGAAATTGAAGCAGAGGGAAATTTTCGCTACGAGGCGTGGATTTATTGGGTGACGGATGTGGTACCGCTCATCGACGAGAAAACAAAAAAACCGCTGTTCGACACTCGCGGGTTTCCGGAGCCGCGACCGACGGGCGTTGAAACAGAAACATTTGCTGCATTCTATATGCCGATTGAAAAGCTCCACAACGGTATCTCCAATGACCGGAGAGGAAATTTTCATTTCAAACACGCAGAATTTATGAAAATTGCATTGCGGCAAAAGGTTGCCAAGGGACGGAAAGAGTATTTGCCGGCGCTCGAGCATTTTGAAAAAACATTTCCGGAGTTCACAGGACTTTCGGAAAAACAGCCGAAAGAAATTCCGGAAATGCCGGTAATAAAAGAATGTTCTGGTGAAGAAGCATGGATCCGAGCCACAACTGGCGTCGAGAGAATTTAAGTGTTGGGCTGGCGGGCACTCGGTGTTCGCCATTTTCTATTCCCATTTTTTTGCAATGAGCGCCGCTTCGGCTGCCTGCTGTTGGGCAACTTGCTTCGAGGGGCCTTCGCCTTGCGCAACAAGGTCTTTGCCAAGGTACACGCCAACAACAAAATGCTTATCGTGATCCGGTCCCCATTCCTTGGCCACTTCATACGTCGGCGTGATACTTACGCGCTCCTGCGCTTCTTCTTGAAACAAGCTCTTAGCATCGCGGTAGAGCTTTTTATCTAAAATGTCCCCAAGCCGCGGGAACAATGCTTGTTCCAAAAACGCCCACGCTGCGCCGTATCCTTGATCTAAATATATCGCGCCCGTCACCGATTCGAAAGCGTTTGCCAAAATAGCAAGGCGCGCGCGCCCTACATCGCGCGCTTCCCCCCGCGAGAGCAAAACAAAGTCATTAAAACCGAGATCAGACGCCAAAGAGCCAAGCATTTGAGCATTGACCAGCGCGGCGCGCAAACTAGTCAAATCCCCTTCCGGTTTTTCGGGAAATTGTTTATAGAGATATTCGGTTACCACCAATTCCAGCACCGCATCCCCCAAAAATTCAAGCCGTTCATTGTGCTCCTTTTGCCATCCCGGATGCTCGTTTAAATACGAGCGGTGTGTGAGCGCAATTTTTAATAAATCGGGGTTTTGAAATGTGATACCGATTATCGCCTCAAATTTTACAAAATCTTTCATAACATATTAATTGCTTTCTCCAATAGCGGCCGAATGTCCTCATATATTTTAAGACCGACAAGGTCCTCGATTTCAAACCATCGCGCATCATCAAGTCCGCCCGAGCTCTCCAGTTTCAATTTTGTGTCATTCGCCTCAATTAAAAAATATGTCACGTGCCGCCGTGTGGGGCCTGTTTCAGGATCTGCAGCAATATATTCATTCTCACCGATTTTATCAATAATCTTGGGCTTTATTAAGCCGAGTTCTTCGCGTACTTCGCGAAGCGTCCCGGTTTCGATATTCTCTCCCTTCTCCAAATGCCCTTTGGAAAGCGTCCAATAGCCAAAGACGTCGTGTACCAATGCCAAAACGGCCTTGCCGTTATCTTTGCGAAACACCACCGCGCCGCCCAGTTCCTCTTTGGGCAATTTATTCAAATCAAGGGTAGAATATTTTTTTGTATTTTCGTCTTTCCCCGGCTCTCCTAGCTCCCGATATACAGTTCCTAAAACACCGTTTATAAAACGCCCCGATGAATCGCCACCAAAAGTTTTGGCAAGCTCAATGGCCTCGTTGATAGCAACTTTAGGTGGTACCTCTTTGCGATCGCCAAACAAAAGCTCATAGAGCCCGATCCGCAGAACATTGCGATCAATCGGCGCGATCTGCCCAATCGGCCACTCGGGCGCCGCCTTGGTAATGATATTATCAAGCTCCTGCCGGCGCGCGACAATGCCGCGCATGAGATTTTCCAAAAACGGATCGCGATGCATGCCGGTGGCAAACTCCTTGGTATTGCGCTCGATAATAGCATCGAGATTTGTCTCTTTTGTGTTTCCATAAAAATCCCACTCGAAGAGGGATTGCATCGCGATAGACCGTGAAAGGTGCCTATTGGCCATAAAAAATTAAGGTTGTTGAATCTCTTTTTCCCTTGCTTTTCTGGTTTTTTTGTCAAGTTTCCGAAGCACATCAACCACTTTCCTACCCCGGTAAAAACCGCAATGCGCGCACACGCGATGCGGCAACGTTGGGGCGTTGCATTGAGCGCACGAAAGCGTTGCGGCGCTTTGAAGGGCGTGGTGCGATCGGCGGTTCTTGGTGTGTGACGGCGTATGCCGCATTCGAATAACCATACGAAAACTATGATATCCTATCTGCTCCAAAAAGGCAACAATATGTATGTGGCCTTATGCACAATATATTATTGGGCCAAAGCCGTTGCGGTGATCGTTGCGGAATAACTCGCCGCTGATTGGTTGCGCGCGGAACCCGCTTCGGCGCGGAACTTTACCGTTGTTGCAGTGCCCGATGGTTGATTTGCGGAAAAAGAGCGCGCGATGGTTGTATTGCTCGTAGTAACCGCTGCCCAACACGCATTGGCGGTGTCGCTTGATCCTGTTGCACACGAAGAACCGTTATCTTTGTACGTATCGGTAATATGGGATCCCGATGGGGTAAAACCAAATTCTGATGCCGATGCGCTCACGTGCCACGTAAAATCAGGAACGCTTCCCGCGGGAGAGTAGTTTGCGAAACTATCCGACGATGCTGTAAGCGCCGGATCGGTGCTTGCCGCAACAGTCAGAATGTAGCCGCCAATATTGTCAGTAGTTACCGTCCACGCCGCAGACCCCTCTCCAGTCCCACCGTTCGATACAATTGCCGGACTCATTGCCACGTTGGCAGGAGACGAGATAGCGATATACGATTCGTTCATGTGCCGGTACCCCGCGCGAATCTCATATGTACTACTTGTTGATGTGCCGGTCGCCGCATCGCCAACAGTGTCATTGGTCTGATACGTGGTAGAGGTTGAAATAAGTCCACCGATATTAATGCTATCAAATTGAATTTTATAATTCGTCGAGCTCGCGATCTCCGCTATTGCGCGTTGTCCCAAAACAGTACTTAACAATAACGCAGCAATCAAAAATATAAATTTTTTCATACTCTTCCGATAAGGCCGATAAAATCCGGCGGCTCCTAATAATACGAGTATAAATAATCCGCCGATCCACTGCCATGACGGCAACATCCAAAACACAACTACTTTGGTGTCAATAATATCGGCGTATCCTCGGTTAAGTGAAAGTTTTGCTGAAAACCTTCCCCACCCTCTATCATCGCCCAAAGCAATACTCCGCGCGCGCGTGCTCCCCGGCAAAACAAACCACGGATCAATAGGAATAACCTTTGTCGTTTTCGAAAAAATATTTCGCACTTCAATCATCCCGTACGGATTGAGATGCGAGACACCCGTGTTTTCAAACACCATCGTGGCAACGCGGCGATTGAGCGAAAACGATCTTAGTAATCCTTCTTGCGCGCCTCCTTCAACGCGCACAAAAAAGAGGGCGCCCGCGCGGCTTGTTATCTGCGCTGATCCCGCGATGCGTTCGGGGGAAGCGCCGCTGACCAAAACAGCGCCCGATATTTCTCCCGGAGACGCTGACGACGGAACGCGTATCGTGACGGGTATCCGAGCGCGTTCGCCATGAACAAGAGTGAATTCCTTGGCCTCAAAATTAAAATATTGTGCAACCTCATCAGAACCCGAAAGTCGCGCTCCCTCATACGGATCCGTTGATCCTGTAATATCCGCAACCTCAAGAGAGAACCGCGCGGGAACCCCCAAGCGATTGGTAACATACAACGTGCGCTCCGCTTGCTCTCCCGGATGAAGCGACAGTTCAACTTTTGCCGGCTGGAGAACAAAATCTCCTTGAACAGGCGTTTCCAAAAAACGTTCGATGAGAATTTCTTGAGCGCGCGCCGGGCGAACCCCGCTCCACAGGATTCCACCTAATATAAGAAAGAGAACAAATTTAGCCATGATTGGATAACATTATATGGTTTTCTGGTTTTGGGATAATCATGTCGCCGCTCATAACGCCACGCAGAAGATTCATACTGCCCGAACGATAAATTTCGCGATACGAACTGTCTGGCTGTTTTTCTTCAACACGAACATAATATTCCCCCGGCGACACCAGCACATAAAATCTGCCCAGATGATCGCT
>DATDWI010000094.1:0-2341 GCA_036517415.1 Minisyncoccota bacterium | reverse complement strand
CACCGTGGAGGCCGAGCGGCAGGGCCGTTGCGCCGGCGGAGACCCCTCCGCTTGCCATCGGTACTACTACGGTGGCGGCGGCTTGGGTGGTTGGGGGCACTACCCCTACCGCCGCTGGTGGTAGCAACCACAGAGAGAGTTCGTGGGCGATCTGGCTTTCCAGATCGCCCCCTTTTATTATTTATACTACGGCGCTTCGATCGCCTATTGCAACCATGGCAAGTAATTTGGTTTTTGACAATCTTGTGGCGCGCAAGGCAAGACATATTCGCACGAATATGTCTTTTGCATTATTTACAAAACAAACATCATCATGCTACGGTGTGTTTATGAACAACCTTGAACGAATATTAAAGGCTCTTGCGAACAAACGGCGGCTTGCAATACTGCGTTTTCTGATAAAACAACGTGAAGCAATGGTAGGAGAAATCGCCGAAGCAATTAGTCTTTCTTTCCGCTCAACATCTCGCCATCTCGCTATTTTGTTCGCATCGGATATTCTTGAGAAGGAACAGCGACGTCTTGAAATGTGGTATCACATCAAACGCCCCCAACAGCAAATTGTTGCCGTTCTTTTGCGTTTGTTGTAGCGCGTCACGCATAGCACTTTTTTGTTTGTTGTCTTGTTGTTTTGTTGCTTGCAGACATATTCGCACGAATATGTCTATCTAACGAAAAAAGCGGGAAAGGCCTTTCACTTCTTCTCGCGTTCTTTTTTAATTTGAGATTTTAATTCTTCCAAAGCGGGGAGGTCTTGTATCTGCGCGGCGTGCTCTATCAACGCAGCTTGCATTTCTTCCTTGCGCTGCCTGTTTTTCTCCAATTCTTCGCGAACGCCCTCCTCGTTCCAGTTAAAATGCCGAGGCGATCTTCCCGTCTTAACATCTATTGCGTCTTCTTGCAACATTTGTGTTTCAATATCGATTTCTGCAAGCGCTCGGTACCCATCCTGAAAACGCTCCTGTCTTTCTTTGCGCGAAGGCTGGCCTTGCTCGGGAATAATATTTTCTAAAAACGACACGATATTACAATGATTACAAACATTAAAGGGGTAAGTCAAGAGCGTAAGCGCCGGGGCCGAGGACGAGGAGCGAAAGCGCCATAATCAACAATACAAAATCAAATTCCCACCCGCCTGCCGGTGAGGCAGGGCCGCCAGCAAAGCCCATCTTGAATTTCACCTTCCAGATTGCAACAAGCATATTGATTGCCAAAAGGAGCGCGATTATTTGAACACCAAAACCGGCTATCAATAAAATGCCGCCAAAAAATTCTACAACACCAACGACAACTGCCAAAAACTTTGCCGGGCGAATGCCGATGGATTCAAAAAATCCCGCGGTGGCGGTAATGCCGCCGTGGCGCGAACCATCAGGCATCGTTTTTGCAAAAAGTTTTGGGTAGCCATGCACGATAAATACCGCTGCAAGCGCAAGGCGCAGCAGGAGCGGCCCGTATGATGCGTAATCATACAGTTGCGGCAGGGCACTTAAGCAACCGAAAAGGATATTGTTATTGAGGCACCACATGAAATTAGTTTATAGTTGATGGTTTGTAGTTGATAGTGCGAATTACTTTCTTTTGTGTTGCTTTATTTTTTCTCCAAGCGCACGAGTCGTGTTGTGTAAAAATCTTTTCATTTTCTTGCGACGTGTTCGGTACGTCGGTTCTCTTTCGCTGCGCGTAGCGTCATCATCCGGTTTCCAATCCGTGCCAGCGCGTACCCGTGCATCTTCCGCGTCCTCTGGCCAAAAATCCGGCTGTTCTTTGGGCATAATGTTAGTATAACACACTCGCGCACAAACATTATACAACAGCGCTTATTATGTTAGCGACGTCTGTATAAGCCGCCCTTTTTGCTCATTGATTTGCGAAGTTCAAACAACGCAATGCCCACAGCGACAGATACATTCAGCGACTCCTTCTTGCCATACATAGGAATTTCAATAACCGCGTCGGACTTTTTTAAAATGGTGGGCGAGATACCGCGCACCTCATTGCCAACAATGAGCGCCATGGCAGTATAACGCGGAAATGAATTCCTGTTGTGTTTCTTAAACTTGCTACGATATATCGCAGCGAGCTTGTTATATGGAACCGCGCGCGGGGATTGCTCCAAAGAAATTATGAAAACCTCACCCCAAGAAGAGAGATGATCATCTCTCGGGGGCGAGGTGCGTTTTAGTTCTTTAATCAAAGCACTGATATTTTTTCTTTGCTCCTACATAACAAATTTTTCCGCGCCCAGCGCGGTCTTTGCAAACTCTTTGCGTAATCCGCCAGCTGGCGGACCAAAAAAATCGTACGGTGATGGCGTATACCCGGTCAAATATATTTTTTT
>DATDWI010000093.1:0-4813 GCA_036517415.1 Minisyncoccota bacterium | reverse complement strand
GGATGCGTTTGAGTCGGGAATGGGATATGTTGCGCTTTCTCGCGTGCGGACGCTTGGCGGGCTCACGCTTATGGGCTTGAATGATACTGCGCTTATGGTGCATCCGAAAATTCTTGCGTATGATGTGCGGCTCAAAGAATTATCGCGAGATGCGCGGACGGCACTTGCGCGGCTTTCAGCTGAAGAGCTTGCGGCACAGCACGAGGAAACGCTATTTTCGCGTTTTAATGGCGTACGCGACGTTGCGTTGGTAAAAAAACACAAGGAGGACAAGAAACGAAAAAAGAAAATACCCACGCATTTGATTACCGCTGAGTTTCTGGAAAAGAAAATGCCGCTTGCCATGATTGCAAAAGAGCGCGGACTTACGGAAGGGACGCTTTTGGGGCACATGGAAAAACTCAAGGGTACGCGAACATTGCCTGATATAAGTTATCTCAAAAAAGACATTAGCGACTTTGAAAAAATATTCGCCGTATTCCAAAAATCACCCGACGGAAAACTTACGCCAATTTTTGAAAAATTTGACGGTACACATTCATTTGACACGTTGAAACTTGTGCGATTATTTATATAATCAGCGCATCGCGCAATATCTTCATGCTTCGTAAAAATTTTTTGAGAATACTTTCTGATTGGGTGCAGGATGCTCTCGGGCGCCATCCCGACGAGCTTGAGCGCGCGGCAAACGAATTTAAATTTGATACGTTGATACGTTTTGCGACGAGCGAAAAAGATGAAGACACGCTTGCGGGGCTTTTTGGGGAGTGGCTTGTATTTGATCGAAAGTCGGCGTGCTTTAACGATGTCACCGGATTGGAATATTTTGTGAAGCACAACCCATTGCGTGTGCCAGAGAACGACATGGTGGAATATCGCGAACTCCTCTCATTTGAGGCGGGTTTTTTTATCGTGAAAGACACGCGCATGGGCGTACTCATGCTTGAGGCAATGGACGGAAGACTACTAGAGGTACACGACGTTTCAATGAGCATGATGGCGACGCAGGGACAAACATTGTGGAGTAGGATTGCTCGCGTTGGTGGGGTGATGCACTGTGTTGGAAGTGCGGGATTTTCTATGTCGGTTTCATTCGGCGCGAATATGCGTTCGGTTATCGCGAACGAATGGGGGCGCATAGACGCGCGTGATGCAGCCGCATGGTTCTGTGATAAAAAAAATATTGGCGAAGAAGGGAAACACGCCATGGTCGCAAAACAGTTTCTTTCAGAAGAATCAGCCGCGCGCGCGTTTGATGCCGCGCTTGCCGATTGTGGTATGCAAAAAATGCTTTCTCACAAAACGGTCAAATGCTGGGTTGGAGACAATCGACGATTTTCGCCCACATTTCCCATGAAAGCTCTTCAAGGGCTTATGCCGGAAGATATTTCAAAACCGCAGACACGGCGTCTTATGAATACGCTCTCGGCATATCAGAACGCGCTACCGCGTCGGGAACATGGAGGCAAGAGTCCGAATGAAAAAGCGCTCTCAAGTAGCGAGTTTGGTAAACAATTTGACGTAGAATTTTTTTCTTTGGATCGGTATTGGAAGATGGCTCAAGAAGCGCACGAACATATACGCGCGCACGACGCGAAAGCGGCGTTGGTCGGATTTGAAAAAACAGTGCGCTTATTACTGAAAGACTCCGTGCCCCTCTTTGCGGCATTTCGGATTTTCGCTAATGCAGCCGTTGCGTGCTTTAACCACCAGAACGAGCTGAAGCGGGGCCTTGGCGAAGCGTTGGTGCGCGCGGCGCTTCGTTTGAATCCGCAGTATGAATTTGGACGGAAGTTAAAAGAACAGCACATTGATACGTACGCGAATCTTTCCGCCGCACCGCGAAAAGATTGGAAGATGTTGCGAAAAATCAATGATTTTATTTATCTAGATGGTGAACGTCAGTATGCCCGCTCGGTATTTAGCAAATATGAGCGCTTTATTACGGAGACATGTGGCGTGTCGCTCAATAGAAAATCGCAGGAACAAACGACCATCTATAACAAAGAAGGCGGCGAAGTAAAAATAGGACGCAACGACCCGTGTTATTGCGGAAATGGAAAAAAATATAAAAAATGCCACGGGGTGTAGGAGATAATTTTTATGTTAAAGAAAAACGCAAAAGATTATATCGAAATCGGAGTGGCAATTATCTGAAAAGAAAATCAATTTTTGGTAGATCTTTAATTTTCATGGATTTGATTTTATTCACCATGACCCTGAGTTTTATCGAATGGGTCATAATCTACCAGATGGGTTTTGATAAATTTCTCTGTTGCGCGCACCGTTTCTTCTTTAAGTTTTGGATTTGACTCTGCTACCCATTTCGCGAAGTTGTATAATTCTTGGTTATCAACCCGCATCCATTTCTTATTTCTGTATAAAAAATAAAGCATTGTGGTCATCGCGATTCGTTTGTTACCGTTCTGAAAAGGGTGGTTTTTAACCATCAGATAAAAAAGAATCGCGGCCTTTTCGATAAGGCCTTTGTATAATTTTTTTCCGCCGAATGATTGAAATGGAGATATGAGGCATCCCTCAAGAATATTTGGCCGACGCGTACCAAAATCCGGGATTGGTTCGTTCCAGTTCATCATTTCGCGCGCCAAGCTATGCGCCACATATTCTACTTCAACGATTGTGAGGGGTTTCATTCTCTGCCTAAAAGCTTTAATGTTTCGCCGTATTCTTTAACGGTCTTTTTAACAGATTTTTCTATTTCTTGTTTCTTGTCCTCACGCAGTACCGAGCCGAGCACTTCTGGCAAATCTTTTTTATTCACGGCAAAATTACGGCCAATTTTTCTAGCTTTTATGGCACCTGATTTAATTTTCTTAAAAACCGCTATTCGGCTTATGCCCAACAGCTTCGCCACTTCGCTTGTAGAGAAAAAGTCTTGGTTCATAAAGGTATTTTATTATTTATATTTACTTACTTTGCCCTCGTTATTTTTATAACGTTTAAGCCAATTACAATTAGCACATAGGAGCTGATATTTTTTAGAGAATTCTTTTGGGTCGAGAAGCATCTTTTTATAAATTCTAAAAAGATATTCTCCCTTCATTTGTTTCATTTCTTTGGTTCCTCCACCAATCTTGTGATCTATTTGGAGCGCCTTAACATTATTAAAGCCGCAAATACCACATCTTTCCCCAAAAAATTTAAGAATCTCTCGTCTTGTTTCCGCCCTTCTATCAACCCTATGCTTCATCATTCTATGCTTATTATTCTGCCAATACTTATCAAAATATTCTTTTCGATGTGGTTCAAATTTTCTCATATCGTTAATTGTAATTGTAGCTTAACAGTAACTCGATTGTCAATGGTTAACATGTGTTAATTCGGGTCGTGTCACCGAGGCGAAGAACTCGTATCATACTATTTGGCTCGCCCTGCTCAACGATTTTCGAACTTTTGACTGGGCGGAGGAATACAAATATCCTACCGTGGTTTTAGACCAGATGAAAGGATTGCTGGCCAAGTACGAGAACCTGTAACCCCTGATTTTCCAGCTGGTTGCCCTTGCCTGCCCAGTAGTGAGCTATGCTCTACTACTGGGGTGGCGAGCTTTGTGCCAAAGGTAAGAGCTTTGCACCAATTGCGACACTGACGAGCCGTAAGACGAAATTTGAAAGCTTGGGACGATTTGCTTAACTTCAACAATGTTAAGCAAATTGCACCGAGTCATAATTACTTAACAAAGCTTCTTATCCAAACACGAGCACCTTATCGCTCTCCTCAACCATTTTAAGCAAATCGCTCATGGTAGAGATCGGGCAGACCCCAGCCTCTTTTTTACCGCGAATTTCCAAACACGTACCGCATGCGTACAGGTCTCCTTTTAATTCCTTATACTCCGCAACCTTCTTGGCGATATCAAAGTGTTCCGTATCGGCAATAGTATCGAGTTCTGATCCCTCGCTCATCAAAAAGATAGTCACGCCATGACTGGCTTTAAGCGAAGTGATGCCGAAACGAAACGTGTTCCAGATATGTTCTGGCTTATTGGATTGTAAAATAATACCGATTTTCATAACAATCTAACTTAAATCTTTTTTCTTTTCTTCAAACTCTTGCTTGTTAATTTCGCCCTTGGCGTATCGCTCCTGCAAGATTTCAAGTGCCGATTTTGCGTGATTGTTAGTACCGCGCGACTGGCTCGTGAGCCATTTGATAAGCGCGACGATGCCGGCGATTATCAAAACCCACCAGAGAATCATAAATATCCAGCCGAAACCGCCAAAAGGTCCGAATCCAAAGTTCATCATATTGTTGTTTGTTGAATTATTATCAAAGGGAGACGACCCGCCTCGACTCGCCCACTCGTCGGGCGAGGCGGGCCACCATCCCCACATCATATTCATCATCGGCATCCAACCGCCGCTGATTGCCGGAAATACCGCCGAAGTATCACAACCGGAAAGACGTTTGCCCATGACAATATGGATTTGCTCCTCGCCGTCTTCACCATGCGCTTGAATCATCATGGCGTTCATGGCGGCGTGCAACTCACCGGCCATAGTCCCCATAAAGTATTCTCCAAGCACTCCGTACTGCCCATCGTTTAGATCGGCACAAGCGGCTTCCTTTGCTTGAAGTTTATTCCAAAGCTCTTTACCTTCTTGTTCTTCGCTGGCGGTGTGTTCAACGACTTCATTCCAATCAACTGTCGTATTGGAAAATCCACTCATCCCTTCGACTCCGCTCAGGGCAGGCATTTGAGCGTTTACCGAACCGGCGACGAACATTGACCCAAAAATGAAAGTTGTAATGAGGAGTCTTTTCACCCCGTTAGAAATGCCTAACGAATAAC
>DATDWI010000092.1:0-7364 GCA_036517415.1 Minisyncoccota bacterium | reverse complement strand
GCTTCACCCGGTGGGATACACGTTTGTCGCCCTCGGTTTTGTTGCCCTTGGCCTTGGATTTGCGGCATCGCGCATGGCTGGATTGGTTTCATCGTATGAACTTGTACTGTTTCGCGAGGGGCCAAGCGGATTTATCGCATCTCTCTTTTTGGTGTTTTTAATGATACTTGGTGCTGGCGGAATATATATTACCGGTACTCGCTACGCAGGGCAAGTCGCGTTTGCTCGAGGGTTGAGCGCATTCAACCGCGAAGGAAATATTGATCGCGCCGAGGCGCAGTTTACCAGCGCTCTTCGTTTTGATCGGCGTAACAGTGCGTATGCGCGCTCGCTCTCGCAACTCTATATGGAAAAAGCGCGCACCATTGTGCAGACGAATGCGGCACCGCAAGCTATCGGAGGCCAATTTACTGATGCGCTTGATCGGGCTATTCGCGCGGGCCAAGACGCAATCCGCACATCCCCCCTTGATTTTGAAAATTATCAATCGCTTGGGAAGGTGTATGAATTTTTGATTCCCTTGGGCACCGATGGAGCAATGCAAGCGGCGATTGCACAGTATGAAGAAGGTATTCAGCGCGCACCAAGGAATCCGATGCTTTTGCGCGACCAAGCACTCGCGTATTTTGCAGAAGCGGTGCGCACAAATAACACAGCGTTTTTAGAACAGGCAGCAACAGCTCTTCAAAAAGCAGTTGAACTCAAGCCAAACTATACCGACGCGCACTTTCTCTTGGCACAAATTTACGATACGCAGGGAAATCAACAAGAAGCAATTCGTCGATCAGAGGCAGCGACGTTTCTGTCGCCCAACGACATCGGAACATTGTTTCAGTTGGGATTTTTGTATTACAGAGCAAATCGCTTGTCTGATGCGACTATTGTTTTGGAACGCGCGGTCGCGATTAATACCAATTATTCCAACGCGCGCTATTTCCTCGGCCTTATCTATGATCGTACTGGCCGCCGTACAGAAGCAATCGGTGAGTTCGAAAAAATTGCTGCTCTTAATCCCGGCAACGGTGAGGTTCAAACTATTCTTGCAAACCTCCGCGCCGGCCGTCCCGCGCTGGCCTCCATCGCCCCGCCTCCCGAAACCCGCGCGTCTCCTCCCGTGGATGAGAATTAAGCATGAATTTTCCGCGGATTTTTCACGCAAATTTAAGCAATGTCCATCATGCGGCGTTTTGGCTTGCCGCTTTTAGCGCCCTCTCCGCATTACTGGGTCTTTTCCGCGACCGGCTTTTAGCTTCCACGTTCGGCGCATCCCGGGAGCTCGATGTATATTATGCGGCATTTCGGGTGCCTGACATGCTCTATACGCTTATGCTTTTTTTTGCGGCATCCACCGCAATTATCCCTATTTTTTTAGACGCATGGGCCAAAGATCGCAAGCGCGCAGAAGAATTATTCGGGGCGCTTATTGGTTTGTTTTGCGCGGTTTTGGTTGTGTTAGCAGCTGTTTTATTTTTTGTTTTTCCTCGTCTTGCGAGTGTTTTGTTTTCCGGTTTTTCTCTCAGCGAGCAAGACATGGT
Organism: Minisyncoccota bacterium; assembly: GCA_036517415.1. Lineage (GTDB taxonomy): Bacteria > Patescibacteriota > Minisyncoccia > UBA11713 > 2-01-FULL-45-33 > DATDWI01. Next base: position 5,829 of record DATDWI010000092.1, on the reverse strand, counting down.
CGTTCGTTTGGGGCGCATTATGCTGCTTTCCCCGTTTTTTTTGGGACTTTCTAATATTTTTTCAAGTATTACGCAAGCGTTTCGCCGATTTTTTGTCTATGCCATAAGCCCTGTTTTGTATAATATCGGGATTATTATTGGCATAGTATTTTTCTTGCCTTCCTTTGGTCTTGCGGGGCTTGCATGGGGCGTTGCCTTGGGAGCGTTCTTTCATATGGCAATTCAAATCCCGTCACTCCGCAACGCATCAATCGTCCCCCGATTTTCGCTTTCATGTTTTGACGATATAGGGCGGGTTGTAGCGCTTTCTGCTCCGCGTACGCTCGGATTGGTTACTACGCAACTTGTTATGACGGTTTTTGCGGGGGTTGCCTCTACGTTAGCGGCGGGGAGTCTTGCAGTATTTTCTTTTGCTTCTAATTTGGAGTATATCCCGGTGACATTAGTTGGTCTTTCGTATAGCGTTGCCGCATTTCCCAATCTCGCAGAGTTTTCTATTAAAAAGTCACATACGGAGTTTCAGCAGCATTTTGCGCTCGCGTTTCGGCATATTTTATTTTGGTCTTTGCCGTTTGCGGTTTTGCTTTTGGTGCTTCGAGCGCAGATTGTGCGTGTTGTTTTGGGTGCTGGTTCTTTTAGCTGGACGGATACGCGGCTTACCGCGGCAGCGCTTTTTTTGTTGAGCATCGGGGTCATGTTTCAAAGTTTATTTTTGCTTCTCGTGCGGGCGCTGTATGCAGAAGGACAAACGCTGCGGCCGGTATTGATCAATGTTGTGTCGGCTTTGTTGAGCATCGGCGGGGTATTTTGGTTTCTTCGCATGTTATCTCCCGGAAGCGCGGGAGCATCGGTGTTTCAGATGGCGCTTAAACTTCGCGACATCCCCGATATCCGTGCGCTTGCTTTGCCGCTCGGCATTCTTATTGGAAGCGCGGCGAATTTCGTATTTTTGTTTTTTGTCTTTGGCGCGGCGCTCGGATGGTTTCCTACCAGAGGCATTGAGCGCGCTGTTTTAAAAATAGCTGCTGGGAGCGTCGTCGGCGGTCTTGTTGCATACGGCGGGCTTAATATTTTTTCTCATGTATTTGATCTTCAAACATTCTTCGGTATTTTTTTTCAAGGATTGTGCGCCGGCGTTTTAGGGATTGGGACAACGATTGCGGTGCTCTGGGCGCTTCGAAGCGAAGAACTTTCTGAAATTTATCGCGGGATGCGCGGGATGATCTGGAAAGACCACATTCCCGCTCCGGAGCCGGAGAAATTGCCATAATGTCCCCATGAGCAACATCAGATGTTGCTCATTTTAGGATACGCACACCCCTTATTGACTCGCGGCGCGGCGGTGCTAGGGTGAAGAAAGAAAGCATTTGAGAAGGGAGAAATTATGCGCTACTGCTTTGCTTGCTTTGCTGTTTTGTTTTTGGTCGTTTCCGGATGCTTTACGTTACCTCGCGGAAGAAGCGAAATAAATACCGACATTATTCATAGTGATATCGAGTTTCGAAAAGTTGTCGAGGCGCTTCAAGGCGAAGTAGGCAAAGAAATGGCTGGAGCCCTCTTTCGCTTACAAGAAAAGGGGGTTAACATTCCCAGTGGGCGCATTGTAACAGAGCTTCCTGCCGCGTTGCCGCCACTGTTATTCCCGGGAGTTACGTTCCAACCGCGCACGGTAGAAGAACTTGATCGGTATCAGCTTGAGCGCATCGATCCTTTTGTTGCGCACTCGTTGCAGTATCGGGATATCATGAAATGGTTGGACTTTGTTTTGAGCAGATTTCATGTTGCATATCGCGACGAGGGGTTTGACCACAAAGTTTTTCTGGTGGTCAATAAAGCTAAGGGAGGGGTAATTTCTAAGGTAGTTGTTGCGTTTGTTCCGGTGCGTACTCGCGACAAAGTGTATTTATGGGATATTGCACTTGGTTTTGCATCAGGCGCTGTTAGTGAAGGTGGGAAGGAAGCTGTCAAGGCGCTTGGATTTTAGTTTCTGAAAGATTATTGTGACATAGATTTTTTGCCGTAGCAGAGAACGCGCCAAACCGACTCGATGAGTCGGTCTTTTTTTATGATGAATTTTATAGTACCATGCTTGCATGATTGACGTATCTCGCATTCGCAATTTTTGTATCATCGCTCACATTGATCACGGCAAATCGACATTTGCCGATCGGCTACTTGAGCTCACCAACACCGTTCCGGCGCGCAAGATGCGCAGCCAATTTCTTGACCAGATGGATTTGGAACGCGAGCGCGGCATTACAATAAAAATGCAACCCGTCCACATGAACTATCAACTATCAACTATCAACTATCAACTCAATTTGATCGATACGCCGGGCCATATTGATTTTACCTATGAAGTTTCCCGCGCATTGCTGGCGGTCGAAGGAGCGGTTTTGCTGGTGGACGCAACGCAAGGCGTTCAGGCGCAGACGATTACGAACCTCGACCTTGCCAAACAATTTAACCTTGCGATCATTCCGGTTATTAATAAAATTGATTTGCCCGACGCGCGGATTGAAGAAACAACAAAAGAAATCATGGAGTTATTGGACTGTTCCCCGGACGATATTTTATTGGTTTCTGCGAAGACAGGGCAGGGCGTTGCACAAATACTCGAGGCCATCGCAAGAAGAATACCTGCGCCACTTGAATACAACGCGCCCTTTCGTGCTCTTATTTTTGACTCACAATATTCTACGCATAAAGGAGTGCTTGCGTATGTACGGGTGTTTTCGGGGTCGTTTTCTCCCGGCAGAGGTATTACGCTTCATTTGGTAAATAAAAATATTGATATTGAGCCGGTTGAAGTCGGCGTGTTTTTGCCTCATCTGTCCAAGACCAACGAACTTTGTGCAGGAGAGATTGGATATATTGCGACCAACGCAAAAGACCCCGAGGCAGTGCGCGTCGGCGACACCATTGGTTCTGTTGCTATCGGCACGTATCAAGAACCGAAGCCGATGGTGTGGGCAAGTCTTTTCCCTGCGGCTTCCGATGAGTTTGAAAAAATCAAGGACGCTCTTTTAAAACTCAAGCTCAATGACCCAGCGCTTTCGTACGAAGTAGAAGGATCAGCTGTATTGGGACGGTCATTGCGAGTGGGGTTTTTAGGAATGCTGCATCTAGAAATTACTATTGAGCGCTTGCAACGGGAGTTTGGTGTTTTGGTTGTGGTTGCGCATCCGACGGTAGAGTATGAGGTGGTTGATGCCAATGGCACGGTTTATGCGATTCGCGACCCCGTTTCATTTGAAAATATTCGTACTATCCACGAGGTTCGAGAGCCCTGGTTTTTAGTTTCCATTGTTTCGCGCACAACTGATCGAGGATCTGTTATTGAGCTTGCAAAACAGCGCGAAGGAGAGGTGCGAGAGATGAACGCATTAACCGGCGAGCGGATGGTGCTCGTAGTTTGTATGCCGCTCCGCAAGCTCATCGCTCATTTTTTTGATGACCTCAAGAGCGTGACGCAAGGATACGGGTCACTCAGTTACGAGTTTCGCGAAATGCGCGTTGTTGATTTGGCCGTATTGCGAGTGTGGATTGCCGAAAAAGCTGTCTCTCAATTTTCGCGCTTATTACCAAAAGCAGAGCTGGAACGCGAAGCGCGTAAAACCGTCGAGCGCTTGTATGAAATTTTGCCGCGACAGCTCTTCGCGCTTAAAATCCAGGCGGGGATTGGGGATTCTGGCGGCGCAGGAAGAATTCTTGCGTCGCGCACGCTCCCGGCGCTTGCAAAGCATGTCACCGCCAAACTCTACGGCGGCGACCGGTCGCGCAAGATGAAGTTGTGGAAGAAACAAAAAGAAGGAAAAAAACGCCTCAGGAAGCATGCCGATGTTGATATCCCGCACGAGGTGTATATAAAGATGATCGGAAAGTAGTTGCGTGGTTAACTAAAATAGATACGGTCCTATAGTGAAGAGTACCATCGAGAGTACCACAAGAAGAACAACCCCGGTCCACACGACTCGTACTACTTTTGATTTTCTGTGCATGATATAACTATGGTACTATGTCGGTGCGCGATTTTCAAGAGCGAAAAAAAATAGAGCGAATTTTGTTTTCTCTCCCGATTCTCGCGCTTTGTACGGCATTGGTTGTTCTTGCGGCGTGGGGCGTTGTGCGTATCGGCTATCGCAAATATATAATTGATCGGGAGGTCGCAGCGCTCCGAGACGAAATTGCTGCTTTGGAGGCTCAACGCGCAGAGTATGAGGAACGATTCCGGGATCTTGCAACACCCGAGGGACTTGATCGCGAAGCGCGAGGAAAGTTTAACTTAAAAAAAGAAGGCGAAGAGGTTGTCTTATTTTTAGAAAACCCCTCGCCTTCATTGCCCGATCAGGAACGCGGCGTTGCCGGAGTATGGCATGCATTGAGAGATTGGATAGAGCAATGGTTTAAATAATCAATTTGAATAATTAATATGCGAGTTTGGTTCAGTGGTAGAACACTAGCTTCCCAAGCTAGGGACACGGGTCCGATTCCCGTAACTCGCACCACGTAGGAAATTGCAAGTTTGAAGGGTTCGCCTCGCTTCGCTCGGCGACTAATTCGTATTCAATTTTGGGGGCAAAAACGAATTGGCGGTTTCGCAAAATATGGTTCGAGCCGATGTTTTTCAGAAATGTTGTCATTTCGGAAAGATTTTCTGTCTCAATCAATTTAGCGGCTTGGTTCAAGGATAAAATGAACTCACGAGCTGGTTCGAGCCAAGACTCACCTTTTTGCTCAAAGTCGGTGATTTTTTCGTTTAACGCGACCTTTTGGGAAATGAGAATGTATTTTTTGGCGGCGTATTCTTTTTGCGTGAGAGCGTCATCAAGATACACATCAAGCAACTTTTGGAGCTTTGTTTCAATTTGCAATAACTGCTCTTTGAGATTTACCACATCACTTTGCGCTTGTTCTTTCGCTTGATTTTCTTCCGTGTCCAACGCTGCCAAAACTTTCTCGGTGTCTTGGCTCGATAAAGAAACTTTTTGAAGATAAGAAGTGATTTGCTCGGTCAGTGATTCTTCGCGGAGATAATGCTTTTCTTGGCAAAGACCTTTTTTCTTCGTGCAACGATAATAGTTATAGCCTTTCTGTTTTTCGGCGGTAATTGAGCAACCACACGAGGCGCATTTCAAGAGGCCAAGAAAAGCAAAGTTGTTTTTGTGTAATTCGTGAACTTTGCCGCGCTTCGCCATCACTTCTTGGCACAAATCAAAAAGTTTCTTTGAGATTAACGGCTCGCGTGTTCCCTCAAAAATTTCTCCCTTGTATCTCATCAAACCAATGTAGAAAGGATTTTGGAGGATATGCTGAACATTGCTCAAAGATATTTTGTTTTCGGCGTTTGTGAGCAGTTTCTTTTTCTCACACCAATTTGCGAGAGAGTGAAGTGTATATGCTCCAGTGGCGTACATTTCAAACAATTTCTTTACTTTAGGGGCTTTCTCACTATCAACATCAATACCGCGCGTCTTGGGGTTATTGAGATAGCCCACCGGAGCCCAACTCGGCCACACGCCATTTCGTATTTTTTGCCGTAGTCCACGCTTCACATTCTCTCGCAAATTATCTACAAAATATTTACTTTGTCCGAAAGCGATATTGAGCATAAACAAACCTTGCGGTGTCGCTTCAAACCAGAAGCAGGGAAATTTGAGGGACTTAATCAAGCCGCGATCAACAAAATGGATTATCTTTCCGCCGTCTACAGAATTGCGAGCCAATCTATCGGGGTGCCACGAAACAATCCCATCTGCTTTTCCAGATTCGAGCATCGCCAATCTATCGGGGTGCCACGAAACAATCCCATCTGCTTTTCCAGATTCG
>DATDWI010000091.1:0-11136 GCA_036517415.1 Minisyncoccota bacterium | reverse complement strand
AGCGGCTCTCGAACGAGAGCCGCTTTCACATTTTTGTAATCCAACGTTGTATAATAAATAAGCAACCGCACCGCCAAGGGGCGGAACGGTTGCGAAATAAAAATCATGGCAAACAAACACGAATTTGATGGCAGCGGGCTTTTATTTTTTGCGGCGTTTTCTGTTTTGCTTGTTGCTATTTGGCAAACGACACTATTTTCGGCATATTCTCTGGAGCAACTAGTGTACAAGGAGACGCTGTCGCAACTTACAGCACAAGTTGTGCTTGCAGTGCCGCGAAAGCACACCGCCGATCAACGCGATATCGTTCTTGGATTTGTGGGAGATATTATGCTTGATCGCGGTGTCAAAAACGCAATCCAAAATTATGGATCCGGAGATTATCGTTTTCCGTTTGTAAAAGCGCGCGACGAATTGCGCGCGTACGATATTTTGTTTGGAAATCTTGAGGGCCCCATTTCGGATAAAGGAAAGGATCAAGGATCAAGTTACTCGTTTCGTATGCATCCCGACGCCGTTGAGGGTTTGCGTGACGCCGGATTTGATGTGTTATCGGTTGCCAATAATCATATTGGGGACTGGGGAAGGGGCGCTTTCGATGATACGCTCGAATGGTTGCGTGGCAGCAACATCGTGCCAGTCGGTGCCGGTCTTGATACACAAGAGGCCTATCAATCGCGCGTGATAAGCAAAAATGGTGCGCGCGTGGCATACCTTGCATTTTCCGAATTCGGAACGGGATTTAGTGAGACCGATGAGGGTGCGCTAGGAATTTCCGTGATTGGTGACGGAGAAAAACTGATCGAAAGTATTAGTGATGCGAAAAACAATGCTGATCTCGTGGTTGTATCATTTCATTTCGGCGATGAGTATCAATCAGAGCCAAATGAGTTTCAACAACGTATTGCCAAGCGCGTCATTGACGCTGGCGCCGACGTAGTAGTGGGGCATCATCCGCACGCTATCCAACCACTTGAGCGTTATAACAACGGATATATTGCGTACAGCTTGGGGAATTTTGTTTTTGACCAAAGTTTTTCGGAAGAGACGATGACCGGGGCTGTGCTTGAAATAACGATTTCCAACAAAAAAATTAAATCTGCTCGTTATCGCACCGTCCGGCTCAACGACTATTTTCAGCCCGCATTTGTAGATTAAATTTTCACTTAGCGGTCCGACCGCTAAGCAACATGCCTGCCGCTTGCACTTTTGAGGCCCTTTGATATATAGTAGGGTCGGCACTTGTTCGTTGAATGAAAAAAGAGGGAGGGTTCAATGGCTATCGAAGTCGGGTTTTTGTATTTCGATAAAAATATAAGATATGATCCTATTGCTGACCAAGTAGACGCACTTTTGAAGCAATATGCGCCAAGTCGTGCGGATCGGTGCACCGAAGCATATTTGCGCAAAGTAACAGAGCGCTCGCATGTGGTGATGGCGGCGGACGTTTCAAGGGAGAAGGGCAACAAGTGCTTTAGAGTTGTTGGCGTGTGTTGTTTGACGCCTATCTATACATTATCCGGTCTTTTTGGGAAAATTGAGAGCGTTGTTATTGATGAAACAATTCTTCAAAATGACCCCGAGTGCATTAGTATTACTAGGCGCATTATCGAACGATGTTTTCAGGCGGCCAGAAAAGACCGCATGACTCACCTCGAAATTTCTAGCATGTATATTCGTTCTTATACCATCGCGCTCTATCATGATATGGGTTTCACAATGCTTGGTGTACAGCAGTATCAAACTACGCCACTACTCTACGATGATCCGCGGGCAGCAATCCAAGCACCAAACCAAGTCAGCGATAACGACAGTGATCCAACAAATTTTTAATTTTGTTATCATCCGCCCAATCTCAAGGGCGGATTTTTGCATTTTTTTCTACTATCGTGGCACGATAGAGATAGTAACGGTGATCGTTTCGTCGGTTTCTTGATGAAGCCGCGCCGACAACGGAAGTACCAATTGTGTTTCTTGAGTAAGCGAATCGCGAAGCCCGGTTATATTAATCGGTTTTGTGAGAATTTTTTCGGGCGACTCCGATCCTTCTGGTACCAAAAGCGTTATGGTGCTTGGTGCGACCGCAACGCTCTCAACGCGAAATCCTCGCGCCGGAGTGCCGACAAGAGTTGCTTCAACAGGAACCGAGGCCAATGAAAACTGTTTTGCAACGATTCGCGCTTCGCTCGGCGATATTTTTGTTGCCGAGAAATTTAATGGACGCGTTATCATAGATTCGGTAATGCGCAGCACATTGGTACCTGCCGATATTGCCTTTCCGTCGATGGTTACTTTAAGCGCTTGAGGATCAAGAAGTTCGAAAATTCTCTCGCCTCTACCCGCGAGCGTTACGGTAAATTCTTTGGGGCTTACATTCTCAATAAGGGTTGTTTGCGGAAGATCACGATATCCAATGGGTACTGCAAATTCTCGGCTTACCGTTTCTGCGGGATAAGAAACAAAAAACCACAATACGCTCGCCAAGCCAATAGCAATAATTTTTTCAGCAGAATTTCGTTTCAAAATCCGTTCCCACAGCAATTCTGTTGTCTCGGGGGAATGTTCTCTTAAAAATTCTTTCATACAACGCTCCAATTCATCGATGCCATTGAGTGTTGTGAGTTTTCCTTTGTGTGCGGCAGACAGAGCTCCGCGTTCTTCTGAGACGACAATTGCCAATCCATCAGATTGTTCGGCAATGCCGAGCGCTGCGCTATGGCGCGTGCCGCGTTTACCGATTTCTTTAAAATTATGGGAAAGCGGCAAGTGCGCGCCAAATTGAACAATTCGGTCTTTGTTGATGATTACCGCGCCATCATGACCTGGAGAATCGGGGTCAAAAATACTCAACAATAATTCTTCTGAAATAATACCATCAAGCGGCTTGCCTCCTTCGGTGTGGCGATCGATATGTTCTCTGCCGGTAAAAACAATGAGTGCCCCGATCTGTTTGTTGGCGAGCTGTGCGCATGCGCGCAGGATTTCTTGCATGGGTTCTGATGCAAGCTCCGTTGTATTTTTATGGCGCTGACGGGTGCTCCAAGCGGCAATAAATTCAAAAAACCTTCGGAGTTCTTGCTGAAAAACCACCACCAACACAATCAAAAACACGCCAAAAAACGCCTGAAGCGCCAGTGAGGTAAGATAGAGATTAAAAACTTGCGCTATCGCATACAGAGCAATCAGCATCCCGATGCCTATAAAAATCGGCAGAGACCTTGTTTGTTTAAATAAGACAATTGCGCTATAGATAAGAAGCGCGATAATGGCAACATCAACGAAGTCAGCAATATAAATATTGCGCGCCAAATTTCCGATTGAGTAGATATTGGCGAGGAATGTGCCCATAACTCTATTCTAGCATGGGGACGGTATCAAAAAAATTTTTCCAAGACAAAAACATCCCGCGCGTTGCCCGATCTCTTTTGGGCAACGTGTTGATGCGGCGGTATCGCGGAGAAACCCGCGCGTATATCATCACCGACGTTGAAGCGTATGATGGGCCGCGCGATAAAGCATCACACGCGTATCGGGGAAAAACTGCCCGCAATGCGCTGATGTTTGGCGAGGCTGGAAGATGGTATGTATATTTTGTCTACGGTATGTATTGGATGCTCAATATGGTAACGGGCCCGAAAGAGTACCCCGCGGCAATTTTGATTCGGGGAGCAATGGCGGTACGATCGCCTAAATTTCTTGGACTTGGCAATCCGATTGCCAAGTGGCAATCGGATTGCCTCTCGGGTCCCGGGCGGCTTACGCGAGCGCTTCATATTGATAAGAGTTTCAATGGTCAATGTGCGCGTCCCGAAAACGGACTTTGGATTGAAGATTGGGGCATTAAAATTCCGCCGCGCGCGATCAGGAAAGTTCCTCGCATCGGTGTTTCGTATGCCCACGAATGGGCCCAAAAGCCCTATCGTTTTGTGGTTGACCCCGTCGTTCGCGAACGACGTGGTTGAAGCGAACCCTTTGTCTTTTTGAGATTGGGTGATACCATAAAAAAAGATGTTTGATAAAAAGGAGACGTTGCATGGGCGCTGATAATAGTTTCTGGCTTCATCGTGGACTTTTTTGGGAAATTGCGAGCGCCGTTATTCTGGGTGGCCGCGGTATTGCGGCTTCCGGACGCTTTGCAAGAGAACAAAAAGTGCGATCTATTTCTCACAGCAGATCAAGCGCGCGCTACGGTATTTTGATTTATCCGGGCGTTTTCGCTCCGAAATTGCCCTATTATTTATATGAAGAAACGCTACATAATAAGCTTGGTGTTGATGTATTTATTGCCGATATGGGTTTTATAAACGCCCACAGCCACTTTCAAATGATGCGGCTGGCGCGCGAATCGTTTCTCCACACGCTTGAAGTAGAGAACCTTAATCAACTCGTTTTGGTAGGTCATAGCATTGGGGGGCTTGTTGCTTTAATGCTCTTGGGCTACTACCCCGATCGTATCAAAAAGGTTTTTTGTGTTACAAGTTCAGTCAATACCAGAGCGCGAACACCATGGAAAGCGCTTGCGTGGGTCATCTCTACTTTCGTTGCGCGGCCAGGTGTGCAGAAAAGAGTTTTGAAAAATATTATACAAAACGCGGCCCCGTATGCTGAAAAAGTTGTTACTATATCAACGATGAGCGATGTTATTTTACCAAATAGCGCAACACGTTTTCTGTTTCCGGGAGCGAAGAATTATGTTTATGATGCGAGGCGCGATGCGCGCTTTTCCCGACAATTCGGCGAAGAAGCACTAGCGTATGCGCGGCGGCGTTTAGAGAATTACCGTAACATACTTAACGATCGGCGCCTTTGGGCGACAAGAGACACGGAAAGGTTTTGGCGCGACGTAGAGAAATTTTATAACAAGACCTGGTCGCTTTTTGATATGACTATACTTAATACCCATGCCGGATTTCATGTGCACCCGTTCGCGCTTGATGTGATTTTTCGTACTTTGCAGGAGGAGAGCTAATATGTTCTCAAAGCCGACCGCGCTTTGCTCGGCCGGTTTTTTGTTTATATTGACCTCGTTATTCACCCCGTCATTACGTGAATGACGTGGTTCGCGAACGACGGGGCGGGGTTGACACCCTAAAACTCGTTGCGCTAGGGTTGTGGCAATGAATAATCGGCTTTTGGTGACCACGCTTTTGTTTTTTGCCGCACTTCCCGCAACAGTGTACGGCGGTGTTGTGGTAAATGAAGTCGCATGGATGGGGACGATGAACTCCGCGCAGGATGAATGGATCGAGATTACTGGTCCCGCGGGCACGAATCTTGATGGATGGAAGTTGTTTACCGAAGATGGCGGGGCGTCTATTACGCTCTCGGGTGCCATCGGCAGCTCTGGTTATTTTCTCATTGAACGGACCGACGACACAACGGTTCCCGATGTCGTCGCAGATCTTGTTACCGCGTTTGGCAGCGGATTGGGAAATACAGGCGATATTATTATCCTACAAAATGGTAGCGGCGAGGAAATTGACCGCGTTGACGGATCGAACAACTGGACAATCGGCGGCAACAACACAACGAAAGAAACTCTTCAGAGAACTTTGTCGGGATGGATTACTGCTCCGGCAACTCCTCGCAGAGAGAACAATGCGCCAAGCGCCGCGGTGCAAGAACCGAATAACAATGAAAACAACGCGCCTGCAAACGGAGACAGCAATGCCACTACTGACCTCCCGTCATCTGCATACTCTGCTCCTATTATCGAACAAAAACTCCGCGTATATGCGGGCAAAGATCAAACAGTGCTCGTTGGTGCTCTTGTTGCTTTTGAAGGATATGCGCAGGACCAGGAGGGCAATGCTCTTGATGGCGCACGGTTTTTATGGAATTTTGGCGATGGCTCAACCGGCGAGGGCAAGACAATTCGCCATACTTATTTTTACCCCGGCATGTACCGCGTATTCGTGGATGCGTCGGTAGGAATATATAGCACATCCGCCGCGCTCAATATTACGGTAACCCCAAATCTTTTAGGTATTTCAGAACTTAAGCCAGGAGCGTGGCTTGAACTGATCAATGGCTCTTCTCGTACGGTGGATATATCGGGGTTCGGTATCCGCATCAACAACGGAAAACCGTTTTATTTTCCGCGCAATTCATTTGTGAGTGCCCAGAGCCGCTTTGTGCTTGATGAGAAACTTCTTGGTTTTGCTGTTCCTCGGGGAGGAACATTTCAGATACTGTATCCAAACGGTTCAGTGTTTTTGTCTATTGTGTATCCGCCAGAAATTCTTACCGAGGGAGAGAGCTTGGTGCTGACCCCGGGAGGATGGGAGAAAGGCGTTGCAACGCCTGGAGAAACAAACAAGCTTATCGGTGTGCCCGAAACAGCATCGCCGAAACCAGCGCTGCAAGAAGTGACACAACCAAAAGCGCAAGATAAAGTGCTGAAGCTGCAACAAATAACGCAGGCCTCAAGTTCTCTTGCGCAACACCGCGCGTCAGGCAGTGTTGATAGCATGCCCAAAGCGCCATTATTGAGTGATGCGGCACACCGAGAGGCCTCAATTTTTGATTCTATCGGCGCCATCAGCGGCGGCATGCTCCTCGCGGTCGGTTTGGTCGTGAGTGTTTTTGCAAGCGTTGCCGCGTTTTTCTTACGCCGATTTTTTTCTTAACACCCTTGCTATTCCGCTTATTGCAGGAAATCGAGTTTTTCGTGATATGATAGATTGATGATTTTAGGGTAGTTTTTTGAACATCCATGAAAATCGCTTTTATCCACGATGAGAAAAAAATAGGAACCGGGGCTCACTATATCAACGATCTTATGTCGACGAAGCTTCGAAGCAAAGGCATCGAAGTTAAAAATTTTTATCCAAAATTAAAACTTAAAAATTCGCCTGCTCATTTGAGAGGTCTTGCCAACATTCTTTATTTTTATTCATTATTGGAGCACAAAGCAGAAATTTTGCGCAACTCTATAATTCAAGGGACAACCTATACACCGTTGCCATTCATGGCGTTTTCTACGCCCATTGTGAGCCATTTTGGTTCTACGACGCGAGGATTTTTAAAGGCAACCCCGCGTGCAAACGCCATAGACAGTGATACGAGAAAAATATGGTATGACTTGCGGACACATAATGTTATTTCGGAACTTAATATTAAAACGCGTCGTCCCATGCGAGATATTGCAGAGATAGAAAAATATGTTGCCAAGCGTGTCAATGGAGTTATCGCAACTAGCGAGAACGTAAAAAAGGAACTTTTAGAAATGGGGATTGCTTCGCATAAAATATCAATAATTCATAATGCTATTGAGAACTATTGGTTCGAACAACCTTACCCGCCTGAGATAACAAAAAATCCATCATTGGTTTTTTTGGGACGACTCGGCAGAGACGCGTTTACCTTGAAACTCAAAGGATTTGACCGCCTGATTCATTATTTTAAACAATTTCCCAATACACAAAAGACGACTGTTTGTATTTCTAATAACAAAAAAATACTACAATGGATGAGGACGAGCGTGGAAAACCACACCTTGTATGCGAATGTAAAAAAAGATAATATCCCAAATATACTCGCTCCATTACGGGGGAGCATATTGTTTATTCCTTCGCGATACGAAGGTTTTTCATTAAGCTTGGTTGAAGGGATGTCACAGAGCTTGATACCCATTATATATCCTGTCGGTGTTGCAGAAGAGATCATCCAAAATGGCGTCAATGGGTATATTGTGCGGAGCCAAAAAGAAGCCGTTGAAATAACAAATACGATATTACAAGATGATGATTTACGTTTGAAGCTTTCTCTGGCGGCTCGCAATACGTCAATAAATTTTACTAGTGATGCTTTGGTGGAAAAGCTCGTGCTTTTATACAAAAAGATTTTGTGGGAGATTGGTTAAAAATTATGCGACTTAAAAAATTAAACAAAAAAATAACAACTCAACTTGAGCGAGAGATTGCTATGTTAAAAGACAAACGCGGATTTTTAAATGCGGGATTACCGCGATTTGACAGACTCTTCGGGCGCGACGCTTTAATTTCCGCCTGGCAGTTTTTGGATTCCGATCCATCAATTGCCAAAGCGACTCTTATAGCGCTTTCGCGACTCCAGGGAAAACGCGTTGATTCAAGCAGAGACGAAGAGCCGGGAAAAATTCTTCACGAGACATATTTTGGATCAAAGCGCAAACCACCTCATGCGTATTTTCCGATGCCGTATTATGGCGCGGTGGATACAACGCCACTGTATGTAATTGTATTTTCCATGTATGTAAAAAAAACAGGAGATACGCTTCTAGTTAAAAAATATCAGGATAATCTTAAAAAAGCGCTTGTATGGATTTTACACAAGCTTTCTCATGATCATTTTTTGTATTACCAGCGACAAAGCAAAGTCGGCACTTTTCATCAGGGATGGAAAGACAGTTTTAGCGACCATCTTAGGATCAAACCGCCTGTTGCTATTGTGGAAGCTCAGGGCTACGCACACTGGGCACTTCGTGCGGGGGCGATGCTTTTTGAAAGTTCTATTTCTCGCGATTTTATTGTTGCGGCAGACACGCTGAAAAAACGTTTTTTGAAAACGTTTTATATGACTAATAAAAAATATTTTGCGTTGGCGCTCGATGGGTCACAGCAACAACGAAAAGCGGTAACATCCAATCCTGGGCATCTTCTACTTACCCATATTCTTGATCGGCGTAGTGCCGATATGATAGTACAGCGCCTTTTTCAACCAGATATGTGGACGCCGTATGGCATACGTACGCACTCCATGCGGGAGCCGGATTTTGGTGCCGAAAGCTACCACTTAGGTTCTGTCTGGCCGCATGACAACTGGATGATTTCCGAAGGACTTAAGAAAATGGGATACAATCAAGAATATAATAAAGTTCGGCGCTCGATTATCGCGGCATACAAGCGTCTCGGCCGTTTGCCAGAATACTATGTAGTGATAGGTCGCAAAGTGCGCGAGGATGACACAGCGTGTTACCCTCAGGCATGGGCGACCGGAGCGCTTATTAACTTTCTCTCGGATAAAAAATAAATCTATTAATTAGCCATTCATGCAATTATCTCGTTTTCACACCGAGCGCGGAGGCGTTGCGCGCGCTCAAAAAGCAAAAGAGCGATCACCGCGCCTCCAATAACCGTAATGGTTGCGCGCGACTGATACGCGGGGTTGTCGAGACCCGCAAGAACAAAAAAATTATATATTCCATGAACCGCGGTTGCCGCGCCAAGTGACAAAAGCGCATAGCCGACGCGACTCCCTTGTTTGCAGAACGAAAACGCAAAGCCCGCGCCGATAATTGCGCCGGTGGATGCGTGAATGAGCACGGCGTTGGCAAAGCGAAACGCGCCGACCACAAGCGCTTCCTGGATTTGGTGTGCCGCTTGTGAGATAAAGAGCGCGTTTTCAAGCGCCGCAAAACCAAGAGATGCAGTCATTACATAGATCATCGCATCTACCGGTTCGTCAAAATACTTGCTATGAAGCGCGGTAAAAAATGCGGCGCCGAATTTCGCAAGTTCTTCAATTAATGCAAAACCGATAATGGCGATTATGCGCACCGAGGCGGAGTACGTTTGATACGAAGGGCGCATTGCAAGGGACTCGGAAAGCGATATAGAGCCGCGATCGATGATCAATAACAGCCATGCGGCAAGCGCCTGCGCGATATATGCTACCAATACCATTGCCATGCCCGCGAGAAACACAATCATGATTTCCTTGCGCGGCTCGGGGCGCGCATCTTCTTTGAGCCAAAACCAAAGCCACAGAAGCGGTGGCGCGAATCCTAATGCAACAACAACGGTAATGGAAAGCGAAAGAGACATTGGTTGACATTATAACACAAACTACTGTATTCTCGTTATAGATAATAGCGAAAGGATCACCATTTTGTACTTGTCAAACAATGCCATCATTTCTCACATGCAGTGATATTGCCAAGCGATACGAGATGATCCGCTGGGCGGCAGCGGGCTTGAAGAAGTAACGTTTTTATCAAATGCTGGCACAGGCCAATAGTCCTAGCCAGCATTTTTTTTTGGCCATTTTTCTACCATTAATATTTTTTTTGCTCCGCCAGCCGGCGGATAGATTTCCTGCCAGATGGTTTCGGTAATAAAGGGCATGAAGGGATGAAGAAGCTTGAGCGATGTTTCTAAAATCACGCGCAGCGCATAGCGCCCCGATACCCTTGCGTGCTCTGAGATCGGCGAAGAGCTGTCCGCGTGCAGGCGCTCCTTAATTTCTTCAATAATTTTATCGGCAAAGGTGTGCCAAAAATAGTGGTACAGTTTTTCTGCCGCAAGATAAAAACGAAAATTCTCCATATCATCCGTTACTTCTTGGATTATTGTATCGAGTTGTTGCACATACTGTTCGTCGCTCTCCGTAAGTATCGGTTTTTTTGTTACATCAACACTTTGGGTGTTTTGCAAAACGAAACGCGTCGCATTCCAAATTTTGTTTGCGAATAGTTTGTACGCCTTGACCTTGTTAAGGTCAAACTTTACGTCGCTTCCGGTGGCAACGCCGATGGTAAGCGCCATGCGCAGCGCATCGGTTCCGTATTGCTCTATAACTTCGAGCGGTTCTATGCCGTTGTTGAGCGACTTGCTGAACTTTTTTCCATTTTTATCACGTACGATGCCGTGAAATAATACGTTACGAAAAGGAATCTCACCCAATAAGTACCCCGACATCAAGATCATACGCGATACCCACAAAAAGAGAATCTCGTATCCAGGATTAATAACGCTTGTTGGATGATAATTTGCCAAGTCGCCGTTGGATTTGGGTTTGCCCCGAGCGTAGTCGATGGGCCACCCCAGTGTCGAAAATGTCCACAGCGCCGACGAAAACCACGTATCCAACGTATCGGGGTCTTGCTCATACAGATCACTTCTACATTTTTTGCAAGGCCGAGAAAGCAAATCTAGGGAAACGATCTCGGCATTTTTGACTGAAGCGCGCATCATTGCTTCTTCGGGATTTAGATTTTTAATCTTTTTAATAAGTATCCTCATGACGCCGGCATGGCTCACAACAACTACGTTTTTTTTGCCGTACACGCCTTGATGATTTTGAAATGTTTTCCAGACCCGCTCTTCTAATTTTTGGTAGCTTTCGGCGTTGCCAACATTTTTGTCATACACAAAT